>JBCCYR010000036.1:0-12654 GCA_039189355.1 Pseudomonadota bacterium | reverse complement strand
GATCCGGTCTGCCCTGTAATAGCCAAACAGAATCCGGAAGTTTCCTTTTGGTGTCGCGCCATCTCCTTCTGACTTTCTGCCCGTAATGCCGGTCCGACCGAGTCTGCATTCTATGACGCGGTTTCCAAACTGGAGAAGGCCGGCGGCAAGCTTTGTGCCCGGTTTTCTTCTTACGATCAGTTTTTCAAATGATTTTGCTTTCAAAACAGTGGCTTCACATATCTTCACATTTTGATAAAAACGATCACATGCCTGTGTCATCAATTGCAATTTGCCTGTATTCGTTACAAATCGGCTCTAAGGCGATTAAAAAACAATTTTTAACATTTAATGATTGAGGAACCTATGGCCGCAAGAAATATTTTATTGGTTGATGACGATGATGATCTACGGGAAGCCTTGGTAGAACAGCTTGCTTTGTATGATGAATTTGCAGTCATTACAGAAGCTAGCGCAACCAAAGGCGTTGCCACTGCACGTGCTGAACATGTCGACTTGCTGATCATGGATGTTGGTTTGCCTGACATGGATGGACGCGAAGCAGTCAAAGTACTGCGCAAGGGTGGTTTTAAGGCACCCATCATCATGCTTACCGGGCATGATACCGATTCAGACACAATTCTTGGTCTTGAAGCCGGCGCAAATGACTATGTAACCAAACCCTTCCGGTTTGCTGTTCTGCTTGCACGTATGCGGGCACAATTGCGTACACACGAGCAAAGCGAAGATGCTGTATTTTCGGTTGGACACTACACTTTCAGACCATCCCAAAAATTGCTGACAGAGGAAGACGGAACCAAAGTCCGCCTGACTGAAAAAGAAACAGCAATCATGAAATACCTCTATCGTGCCGAACAGAAAGTCATCGGCCGTGACGAGCTTCTTGAGCAAGTCTGGGGTTATAATTCCGGTGTAACAACCCACACCCTGGAAACCCATATCTACAGGCTTCGCCAAAAAATCGAACGCGATCCTTCAAATGCAAGATTGCTTGTAACTGAGGGTGGAGGGTATAAGCTGGTTCCATAGTACGGATTATTCCGTAAGGGGGACCACAATTACACTCGAAGATGACATTCGCGTATTAAGTAACGTTGAACTGTTCTCGGAATTTTCCGAAGAGCAGTTCAGGTTGCTGGCTTTTGGTAGCCAGAAACTGACTTTTCCAAAAGGCACATACCTGTTTCATGACGGCCAGTCCACAGATGGCGGGTATGTCATAGTCAAAGGCAAGGTAGAGCTGGTTCAGCAGCGATATGATGCAGATCATGTTATGGGAACGTTTGGCGCAGGTGACCTGCTTGGTGAAATGGCCATTATCACAAAAAACAGGAGAACTGGTTCTGCGATTATTGTCGAGAATTGCGAACTTATCAAAATTTCCCGCGCTACGGTGCATCGTATTCTTGGCGAATATCCTGAGTTGGCGGTCGGTCTTCGCAGGAGAATAATGGAAAGTGTTGCTGCTATGGCCAGCAATCTTGAGGCTGTGGAAACCAGGATGCGTCAGATTGATGATAGCTAGCCTGTTTTGCGGTTCTTTTTTCAGGGCAAGTCAAACCGGGCAATGACTGGCACATGGTCGGAAGGTTTTTCCCATCCGCGTGCATTTCGCAAGACTTCTATATCCTCAAGTTTTTCAGCCATTTCAGGTGCCGACCATATATGATCGAGCCTGCGGCCCTTGTCCGCGGCATCCCAGTCCCGCGCACGGTAGCTCCACCAGGAGTACAGTTTGTCATCATAAGAAACTCTCTGGCGTACAAGATCGGTCCATCCGCCATCATCGCGGATGCGATCCAGATACTCCGTTTCCACCGGCGTGTGGCTAACGATTTTCAAAAGCTGCTTATGGGACCAAACGTCATTTTCATGAGGTGCAATATTAAGATCGCCTACAAGAACGTTGCTTGTATTGTCCTGCGTGGCTGAGAGCGCAAGCATTTCATCCAGAAATTTCAGCTTGTGGTCAAATTTCGGATTTTTGTCAGGATCAGGTTCATCGCCGCCTGCCGGAACATAAAAATTGTGTATGCGGTAATCGTTACCGCCTGCTTCAAAGGTAGTGGCCAGGTGACGGGTATCGCCCATGTTGCAATAGTCGGTGCTGCTTGAATTCTTCAGTGGCCGTTTCGAGACTGTAGCGACGCCGTGATATCCCTTTTGTCCGTGGATCGCGATATGCTCATACCCCAGTTTGCGGAAGTTCTTTTCAGGAAACTGGTCGTTTTGACACTTGATTTCCTGCAAACAGAGAATATCGGGATTATGAGACTTTAGAAACTGTTCAACGATACCGATTCTCAGACGAACCGAGTTTATGTTCCAGGTAGCGATTGTAAGGGACATTTGGACTTCCAGACTTCTACCGGTCAAAGTCTAAAGAAAGTCCTGCAAAGAACAAGCCTAGCGGGTCTGATTATTTTTTGGTCTGTTGGTATTTTCTATACGGAACAATTTGTCGGGAATTTCGATGTTTTTTTCAACGTTGAAAATCATTACAGATGTTTCCTTGCCCTGTGCATCCTTGATTGTCCACTGGCGCAAGTCCTGGGTAAGGGGATCAAACAGAAGTGTAATTTCTGAATCTCCGAAGATATTTTTGTCGCCCATCACAACTGTTGTGATGTCTTCCTGGGCATCAATGGTCTTGATTGATTCGTCGTCAATCTTGATGTTTTCGGCCAGGAGCAGGCTCAAGGGTGTTTTCCTGAGTGGAAAATAGCTCCAGGTTTTCAGTTTCTTGTTGTTTACGGCAAGGGTTTTGCCGTTTGAAACAACCATAATTGGTGACGGATCTTCATAGTTGAAGCGGATGCGGCCGGGCCTTTGAATGTAAAAGGTGCCGCCTGTCTGCTCTCCATTGGGCCCAAACTGGATAAACTCGCCGGTCATGGTGGGAACAGAGGTGAAGTGATCGCTAATGGCATTGATAGCGACCTGTTTGTCGTTTGCCTTGGCATTTACAGTAGGGGAAACGGCAACAATGCCCACCAGCAAAGCTGCGGACAAAATCATATTTTTCAACACTAAGCCCACCTTCAAGTTCCTATTTCTGCCGGGGTTATTTCTGATGTTCATGACTGTTTCTTGACCAGATATCGTTCATTATATGGTTTCGTCTTCCCCGGGTACAAGAATTTCCCGTTTTCCGGCATGATTTGCAGGACTGATCAGTCCTTCCTGCTCCATTCGTTCAATGAGGGACGCTGCACGATTATACCCGATTGACAGACGGCGCTGGATATAGCTGGTTGAAACCTTCCGGTCGCGCAACACTATCGCGACAGCCTGATCATAAATATCATTGGATTCGGCCAATCCGCCTGCATCGCCTGATGCACCAACCGTTTCTTCTTCATCTTCTTCTGTAACTGAATCAAGGTACTGCGGAACACCTTGGGCCTTGAGATGCTGGACAACCTTGTCCACTTCGCCGTCGTCCACAAACGGACCATGTACGCGCTGTATGCGTCCGCCGCCTGCCATGTACAACATATCACCCATTCCGAGCAGCTGTTCTGCACCCTGTTCGCCGAGAATGGTACGGCTGTCGATTTTTGAGGTTACCTGGAATGAAATCCTAGTCGGGAAGTTCGCCTTGATGGTACCGGTGATGACATCCACTGACGGACGCTGTGTCGCCATGATCACGTGTATGCCTGCTGCACGGGCCATTTGCGCAAGCCGCTGGATTGCGCCTTCAATGTCCTTGCCGGCGACCATCATCAGGTCAGCCATTTCGTCGATTACTACGACAATATATGGCATTGGCTCGAGATCGAGTTCTTCAGTTTCGTAAATTGCTTCTCCGGTATCGCGGTCAAAGCCGGTTTGAATCGTGCGGGTTATGCGTTCCCCTTTTTTGGTGGCCTGTGCAATTCTGCTGTTGAAACCATCTATGTTGCGAACGCCGACCTTGGACATTTTCTTGTAGCGCTCTTCCATTTCACGGACTGTCCATTTCAGGGCGACTACAGCTTTTTTCGGATCCGTAACAACCGGTGTCAGCAAATGAGGAATCCCGTCATAGATTGAAAGTTCCAACATTTTGGGATCGATCATGATCAGTTTGACCTGCTCGGGACTCAAGCGATACAGGATGGAAAGGATCATCGTATTAATTGCAACCGATTTACCGGAACCGGTCGTACCGGCGACAAGCAGGTGAGGCATTTTTGCAAGATCGGCAATGGTGGATTCACCACCAATCGTCTTACCGAGGATGATCGGCAGCTTTGCCTTGGAATTATCATAAGTCTGGCTTGCGAGAATTTCGCGCAGATAGACGGTTTCCCGTTTTGAGTTTGGCAACTCTATTCCGATTGCATTGCGACCGGGAACCACCGCAACCCGGGCCGCTATGGCTGACATTGAACGGGCAATGTCATCTGCAAGTCCTATCACGCGGGAAGACTTGATGCCCGGTGCAGGTTCGAGCTCATAAAGTGTTACAACAGGGCCTGGGCGTACATTGATGATTTCGCCTTTCACTCCAAAGTCCTGCAATACGCCCTCAAGCAGACGGGCATTTTGTTCAAGTGCCTCTGTTGAAAGTTGCATGTCCTTGCCGGTTGGCGGAACTTCCTGGAGGAAATGAAGTGAAGGGAGCTCAAATTCCGTATTGATCAGGGATGGTTGAGCCTCGCGCTGGATCCGGGAAGACTGACGCGGCGGAGGCGCCATGGTCTGAACCCTGCCTGGTGTCACAGGTATCGGATTTTCATTGATCGCTTCTGAATATTGTAAGGGCGGCTCTGCTGGAGCCCAGTCATCCTCAAATGAAACCTCATGTTCAGGTTCCAGGTAATTGTTTTCACCGTATTCCGGTCCTGAATACGTTATATCTGCCTGATCTCCGAAATTCGGATCCCGGGCGGAATGGTCAACATATTCAAGACCATCATCTTCCGGTTTTGTCAGTTCCCGGAATGATGATTTCAAACGGGTCAGCAATCCGGGTTTTTGGGTTTGGGCAGTAGCCTGTGGCGCCTCAGCGTTTCCTGCAGAAGCACGGTATTTGTATGCATAATAATAGTGGCTGATTGCGCCTAGCAACCAGCTGGGCCGGGCCTCTTCCTCATCGTATTCAGCAAGTGCATCAAGGTCTTTTCGGCTTGTTTCAGATTTTTCCTCGATGTGCCACACTACCCCGCCCGCAGCCAGTAGCAACCATCCGCCAACCAGGGCTGACGGAATGCCAAACAGCAGTGCCAGTATACCAACTGGTTGCAATCCGAGCGTTGTGGGAATTTTGAGCGACAGGTCTCCTGTAACTCCGCCCAAACCCAGCGGCAGCGGCCAATAGCCTGGTACCGGCAGGCATGAAAGCGCAGCTGCGAGCAGCATGACAGCAAATGGCCAGAGCATTATCCTTTTCCGAAATCCTGGGATTTTCTGCTGAAGCAGTTTGGTCCATCCCCAAAGCGCGGGTGGAATCAAGGCAAGGGCAGCTGAAAGCCCCATGAACTGGATCGCCAGATCAGAAAAAACTGCACCTGGATATCCCAGCATGTTTCTGATTTCACCATTGTCTGAAACAGACAAGCTCGGGTCGGTTACCGTCCAAGTAGCAAGGCTGGCAAAAGCCAGCCCAACAAATCCCAGCGTCAGCAATCCTGAAATTACGGAAGCCTGCCGGTTCAAGCCGTCCTTGATGGTTTGACCACGTTGGGAAGGGTCGATGTGTGAAATCTCCATGCGGAACTCCAAAGGCTGAATCCTGCGCGATTCAGCGGTACTCATTTGCTGTTTTGGAAATCCTATTCCTTGAAGGTTAATTGCCTGTTAACCATCCCGAAAACTTGACCTGTTTGAAGGTGCGGTGCTGGTCTTTTCGATCAGTTGATTTTGAATTGTTACTGACTGCGAATTGACTCAGTTGATTTTATCCAGTCAGACTGTTTGATGATAAGTTGGTGTAAATAATCGGTTTTCACATCTCGCAGGATTACATCTATGCCTGAAAGCAATGATGAATCGGGCTGGTTTGTTCAAAAGTTCGATTTTCTAAACGAGCTTCCCAAAGCCGCGTTTGACTCTCTTTGTCTAAAGGGCAACCGGCAAATGCTTAAAGCCGGTGAAGTATTGTTTCAGCAAGATGAAAGTGCGAGCGACCTTTATGTGGTCATGTCCGGTACGTTGGGTGTATTTGCCAATCAGTCCCCCGCCAATTCAAAGCAGTTGGTTGCGTTGGTTGGTAAAGGTGAGATTGTCGGAGAAATTGCCATTATTGCGGGCGGATTGCGTTCTGCAGATGTAATTGCCTTGCGGGATTCTGATCTTCTGCGGATCAGCCGCTCAAGATTTGAAGTGCTCATTCGCCGTCATCCCGAGATCGCGATTCCGATTACCCGAATTCTTGCTGCGCGTTTGCGCCAAGCCAACAAAACATCCGTTTTCAGCATAAGACCAAAAGTGGTTTCGTTTATTGCTGCTTCCATCAATGTGGATGTTGTGGCGGCGGCGAAACGGATTGCCAAAATCCTGGGACAGAACTTTGATCAGACCGTTCATGTGCAGGCGGTTGAAGATCCGCATTTGAACGGACAGACACTGGCCGATCTTGAAAGCAGGTATGACTTGATCATTTTGTGTTCCGGCCCTGATCAGGAAACCTGGATGCGCCGTTGTACGAGACAAAGTGACCGGATCTGCCTCGTAATCGAATCGACAGAAGAGTTTCCGGCCCAACTGGCAGAAAAGTTTTCTGAAAAAGCGCATGACCATCAGATGACTGACTTGTTCGTACTGCATGACAACAAGGAAGTCTGCCCGCGGCTAACCCATGAATATCTTGCTAAGCTTGAAGTGGACCGTCATTTTCACATCCGGACTTCTGAAGCACCGGATTGGAACCGTTGGAGCCGTATTATTACCGGCCGCAGTGTCGGAGTTGTTTTCTCCGGTGGTGGCGCGCGCGCTTATGCACATCTTGGTGCAATACGGGCCTTGTATGAGGCAGGTGTTCCAATCGACTATGTGTCCGGTTCAAGCATGGGTGGCATTATGGCGGCCAGTATTGCGATGGGTTGGGATATCGATACGATGGAAGAGCGTATCAAGAGCTGCTTTGTCGATACAAATCCACTATCCGATTACACCTTGCCGCTTCAGGGTCTGGTGCGCGGCAGAAAGGTCGAACGGCTTTTGAAGGAAAATTTCGGCCGGATGCAGATCAATGATTTGTGGCTCCCGTTCTTTTGCGTTTCAACAAATCTGTCGAGTGCCACAGCGCATGTTCATGATCATGGGGATCTTTGCGACGCACTTCGCGCAAGCATTTCACTTCCCGGTGTTTTGCCTCCTGTGGTCGTTAAAGAGGGTGTTTTGGTTGATGGTGGTGTGATCAATAACCTGCCGATCATTGAAACAACCAGAAACTGCCATGGACCGATTATTGCCGTAGATGTTTCACGCGATCTGGCGCTTTCACCTTCCATCTGGAAAAGTCAGATCAATCAATCATTATGGCTGAAAATGTTCAAACCACCGGTCATCAGCCTGCTGCTGCGGTCAGGCACGGTTTCTGGAGAATGGCAATACCAGCAGCAAAGCGACGCTGCTTATATCAATCTCAATCCGCCACTTGGGCCTGTCGATATCCGGGACTGGCGCAACTATGATGAAACGATTGAGCTTGGATACGAATATACAAGAGAACAGCTGAAATCCGATACGCGCTTTGCGGAACTGCGATATTCAGGCTGAATGCCTGTTCTATCCTCCAGAAACAGCCGTTTTTGTCTTTTCCGGCAAGCGTTCCCGAATGAGGCCTTCCTGTGCCACGGACGCCACCAACTCACCTTTTCTGTTATAGATGCTGCCCCGGGTAAAGCCGCGTGCGCCTGATGAGTTCGGACTGTCCTGGCTGTAGAGATGCCAATCCTCCATATTGATTGGCCGGTGAAACCACATTGCATGATCCAGGCTTGCCACCTGTAATCCCTGATCAAATACAGCGCGCCCATGTGCAAAAAGCGAGGTGTCGAGCAGTGTCATGTCTGATGCATATGCCAGAACCGCTTGCTGCGTGGCGGGATTTGCCGGAATTGGCCCGGTAGCGCGGAACCAGATATCCTGTTTTGGATCAAGTTTCTTATTGGAAATGTAATGCTCAAGATTGATTGGGCGTAATTCGATGGGTCGTTCCCGCTGCCAGTATCGCCGCACACCTTCAGGGGCATGGTCAATGAACTGATCTGCCAGCTGTTTTTCACTGGGCAATGCTTCCGGATCAGGGACGTCCGGCATCGGTACATAGTGCTCGAGGCCTGGTTCGATAATCTGAAAGGATGCGGACATGGAAAAGATCGCCTTTCCGTGCTGAATCGCAACGACGCGTCTTGTCGTGAAACTTTTTCCGTCGCGGATGCGATCGACCTCATAAACGATTGGGACGGATGGGTCTCCGGGGCGCATGAAATATCCATGCAGGGAATGAACAATGCGGCCTTCTTCAACCGTTCTTTGTGCGGCGGCCAGCGCCTGACCGATCACCTGCCCGCCAAAGACACGCTGCCACCCCACATTGGGACTTTCCCCGCGATAGAGATTTTGTTCGATCTTTTCCAGATCAAGTGTATCTATTAGGGTCTCGACAGCTTTGGACATGAGATGCTTTCCTGCAATTTTGCCTTTGCAAATTAGCCATAAATTCAACTGAGACAACATGGTCATTGAAGTTTTATTCAGCAAACGCCAAGTTGAGGATAACAGGATGAATGAACATGCCAAAACGTTCAAAAAACCAGATTCCCGAAAGGGTTGATGTTCTTGTAGCCGGTGGCGGCTATGTGGGTTTGAGCTGTGCTGTATCAATCAAGCATGCAGCGCCGCATCTCGAAGTAATGGTTGTCGACCCGGTTCCGGATCATGTGATCGAGAAAGACGAACGTGCATCGGCGGTTGCAGCTGATGCCATCAGGATGCTCGGGCAGATCGGCATTTGGAAAAACCTGGCTGACGGTGCACAGCCGATCAATGAAATGATCGTCACGGATAGCAAAGTCAGTGATATCACGCGCCCTGTATTTTTGACGTTTGCCAACGACAAAGAAGCTGATGAGCCTTTTGCTTACATGGTGGAAAACCGGGCCATGGTAAAGCTTTTGCGCGCAAAGGCGGATGAACTCGGAATAGTCCGGCTTGCTGAACTTGGTGTTCAATCCTTTGAGACTATTGGTTCTTGCACGCAAATTGTTCTTTCATCCGGTAGTGCATTAAAAACAAGACTTCTTGTTGCCTGTGATGGTGTTCGCTCGAGACTGAGAGATCAGGCCGGAATTCAAACCGTACATTGGCCATACAACCAAAAAGGAATTGTATGCACTGTCGAACATGAGCGTCCCCACAATGGACGTGCGGAGGAGCATTTTCGTCCTGCTGGTCCGTTTGCGATTTTGCCATTGAAAGGCAACCGTTCGTCGTTGGTATGGACCGAAAGTTCCAGGTCGGCAGACAACCTTTTGGCACAAGACGAATTGTTGTTTGAAGCAGAACTTGAACAACGGTTTGGACATAAGCTTGGTGAAATCAAGGTGGTGAGCAAGGTTCAGGCTTTTCCGCTCGGCCTTAGACTGGCAAGGGAGTTCGTGCGTGAACGTTTTGTTCTGGCAGGGGATGCTGCCCATGGTATTCATCCGATTGCGGGACAGGGCTTGAACCTGGGTTTCAAGGACGCAGCCGCCCTTGCTGAAACGGTTGTCGATGCAGAAAGACTTGGCCTTGATATCGGCAGCCTTGATGTATTGGAACGCTATCAAATGTGGCGTCGCTTCGATACAGTTCAAATGGGTGTTGTGACAGATGTTCTGAACCGGTTGTTCTCCAACAACAATGATATTTTGCGCGGCGTTCGCGATCTGGGCCTGGGCATGGTTGACCGCCTTCCCGGGCTTAAAAAATACTTTATCAATCAAGCAGCGGGCGAAGATACTTCGGCGCCCAAGTTGTTGCGTGGTGAACCGATTTAGCCCGCGTCCTCCAGTTCACGCGCCTCCGAAGGGATCATCACAGGAATGCCATCGCGAATTGGATAGGCGAGTTTCGCGACTTTTGAGACAAGCTCCTGATTGTCCCTGTCATATTCAAGGGACGTTTTTGACAAGGGACAGACCAGAATTTCCAAAAGCTTTGGGTCCGGTTCGGTTTTGTCATTCATGTCAGGGTTCCGGGTTAAATCCGCTACTGTAGCTGGATAGTATCATCGCCGGATTGACGGGCAAGATGGATCTCGGAGATTGCAATCAGTGTATCTGCCCTTGTTTTGAGGTCTGGCGCCTCCAGCAGAGCCTGTTTTTCTTTGGGCGTGTAAGGGCACATCATGCAAAGTGCAGTGACCAGTGTCTGGTTATCGGTGTTTTTTACGGTTTGCCAGTCAGCTTCCATACTATTTGCATTGAGGAAGTTACGAAACGCTTCGAGCAATGAATCACGCTCAATTTCATTGTTTCCGCCTGCAGGGTTTGTCAAATCGCCTTCGAAGATTTTAATACTGCATTGCCTGTATCCGGTATTAACGCTGATTTCCTTGATAACATCATACCGGCAAATACCGCACAGGCTTATAAGGTAGCGTCCGTCACCGGTTTCCTGAAGAGCGGAGATCCTCCCAAGACAACCTGTTTTTGAAAGTGCGGGCACTTCTTTATTGTCACAATCAGCTTCAAGATCGGGCTGTATCATGCCAATGATCTTTGTGCTGCCCATGGCGTCATCGATCATTTCCAGATAACGCGGTTCGAAGATGTTGAGGGGCATATGCCCGCCCGGTAAAAGGAGCGCACCTGTCAAAGGAAATACAGGTATGATCCCGGGCAGATCGCTCGCAGTTTTGTAATCTTTATTGCCGGCCTTCACCACGGTCGTGTCCTGTAATCGTTACTCTGACTAACGTGTGGCAGTTGAGGAAAATCTCAATAGCAGATCGCAATTACGTGTTACGAAAACAGAAGTGACGAAAGTTTGCGCCGCGAAGCAACAGTCACTTCATCCGTCATGCCCCAGGCTTCAAAGAACTGCAGCAGTTGGGTGCGTGCTGCATCCTCGTTCCAGCCCGGTTGCCGCCGGATGATTTCCAGCAGATGCTCGGCAGCTTCTTCCCGCTTTCCCGCTGCATTCATTGCGACAGCAAGGTCCAGCCGTTTTTGATGATCAACTGGATTTGCTGCTACTTCTGCTTCCATCTCGGCGTAACTTCCGAGTTGCTCGGCCTGTTCAGCCAGTTCAATTGCCGAGGCAAGTGACGCAATTTCCGGATTTGCTAGCTTTTCATCACCCAGTGATGAGATCAGTCCCTTGGCGCCATCCAGATTTTTCTCGCCAACATACAAGTGACCAATCCCGGCAATCGCTTTCAGGTTTTCGGGTTCGACACTGAGAATCTGCCCATAAATGGCACCTGCATCCCCGGTTGCCCCCTGTGCAGCGAGTTCGGCAGCTTTTTCGAGCATCAGTTCGATTTGTGTTTCCTGCTCGTCGGGACCGGCGACTTTGGCGATAAATTCACGGATTTCGCCTTCCGGTTTTACACCCATGAACATGTCGGCCGGGCGTCCGTTAACAAAGGCAACAACAGTCGGGAGCGACTGGATACCCATCTGTCCTGCAACTTCCGGATGTTTGTCGATGTCCATCTTTACGAGTTTTACCTTGCCGCGTGTTGCAGCAACGGCTGCTTCCAGTGCCGGGGCAAGTTGTTTGCACGGTCCGCACCAGGTTGCCCAAAAATCCACCAGAACGGGTTGTTTTTGCGATGCTTCAATCACCTCGGCCATGAATTCCTGGGTCGAAATGTCTTTGACGGGCGCAGCACCGGGATTTTCCGCTACCGCGTCATCGCCCAGTGTTACAGTGGTGTTGCCGTTTTGAGAGTATCCACTGCTGAAACCATATTCATTGTTGCTCATTTTCAACCTCTTTCAGTGATACCGCGATGATTTCGGGCGTGTGGTTCACGTGTCCCAGAAACTTCATCAAATCATGTTTCGAGATGGTGGTTGTCATCTCGTTAGTCAATGGATGGCAGTTTATCTGGTCATATCTCAGCAAGGGTTCATCAATAATGACCTTTACCCTGTTATTGTGATCGTTCATCGGGGCAAAAGCGTTTACAGAACCTGGCTTGACACCCAACAATTCCATCAACGCATCAGGGTTCCCGAAAGAAACCCGGCCCTTTGCACCAATCAGCCCGTGAACTGAATTCAGCTTTATTTGGGCTGTGCCTTCAGCGACGATCAGAAAGAAATTCCCTTTCTTGTCCTTTAGAAACAGGTTTTTCGTGTGACCACCCGGAATATCCTGCTTGATTTTGGAGGATTCCTCGACGGTGAAAACAGCTTCATGTTCGTATGTCCTGGTTTCAATTCCAAGATCATCCAACAGTTCAAACAATTCTTGCGGGCTTGCCGGCATATTCATTCCATGGTTTCAGGGAGCAATACAGCAGCTTTAAAACGGCAATCCTGAATTATCAATAGTTTAGCAATCCCAATTGAAAATGATGAAATAAATCTGTTGCATTTCGCATGCGCTTGCGCCATAGAACGGCCTCGGAGCGTTTATGCTGTTTAAGCGGGCGTAGCTCAGGGGTAGAGCACAACCTTGCCAAGGTTGGGGTCGTGAGTTCGAATCTCATCGCCCGCTCCAGAT
>JBCCYR010000035.1:0-12744 GCA_039189355.1 Pseudomonadota bacterium | reverse complement strand
CCCGGAGGCGCGCCAATCAGCCGTGCAACCGAATGCTTCTCCATATATTCTGACATGTCGATCCGGACCATTGCGCCCGCATAATCAAACAGGAAGTCCGCCAGTGCCTTGGTAAGTTCGGTTTTGCCGACACCGGTTGGCCCGAGAAACATGAAAGAGCCAATCGGCCTGGACGGATCCTGCAATCCGGCACGCGCCCGGCGAACCGCTTTTGAAACAGCTTGCACGGCCTTGCCTTGACCCACGACCTGCTTGGCAAGTTCATCTTCCATGCGCAGCAGTTTTTCACGCTCGCCTTCCAGCATCTTGTCAACCGGCACGCCCGTCCAGCGGGAAACAACCTGGGCAATATGATCCGGCAAAACGGTTTCTTCCACCATCATGTTGGCGGTTTCTTCGCCTTCCGCTTCTTCGATCTCGGCAAGCTGTTTTTCAAGTTCAGGAATCCTGCCATAGGCAAGTTCTCCGGCTTTCGCCAGATCACCGCCACGTTGTGCCTGTTCAAGTTCGGTACGCGCCTGCTCAAGCTGTTCTTTCAGGCTCTGCGCACCGGACAACTTGTTCTTCTCAGCTTCCCACCGGGTGGTGAGACTGTCAGCCTTGTCCTGAAGATCAGCCAGTTCTTTCTCAAGCGACTTGAGACGTTCCTTGGACCCCTTGTCTGATTCTTTCAAAAGCGCTTCGCGTTCGATCTTCAGCTGAATCAGGCGACGGTCGATTTCATCAAGCTCTTCCGGTTTGGAATCAACCTGCATGCGAATGCGCGAGGCAGCTTCATCCATGAGATCAATCGCCTTGTCGGGAAGAAACCTGTCCGTAATGTAGCGGTTCGAAAGATTTGCAGCAGCCACCAGAGCAGAATCGCTGATACGTTTGCCATGAGGCACTTCGTACTTTTCCTTGATCCCACGCAGGATCTAATTCGTATCCGCCACATCCGGCTAATTAATGAAGACCGGCTGAAAACGACGGGTTAGGGCTGCATCTTTCTCAACATGCTTGCGGTATTCATCAAGTGTGGTTGCACCGACGCAATGCAGTTCACCACGGGCAAGGGCAGGCTTCAAAAGATTTGAAGCATCCATCGCACCCTCGCTTTTCCCGGCACCGACAAGCGTATGCATCTCATCAATGAACAAAACGATTTGTCCGTTGGCGGATTGCACCTCGGTGAGGACAGCCTTGAGGCGTTCTTCAAACTCGCCACGGTATTTCGCACCTGCAATCAGCGCGCCCATATCCAATGCCAGCAATTGCTTGTTTTTGAGGGATTCAGGTACGTCACCATTAATGATCCGCAGTGCCAAACCTTCCGCAATAGCGGTCTTGCCCACACCGGGCTCACCGATCAGGACCGGATTGTTTTTTGTCCGGCGCGAGAGAACCTGGATTGAACGACGGATTTCTTCATCCCGGCCAATTACAGGATCAAGCTTTCCTTCCCGCGCATCTTCGGTGAGGTCACGTGCATATTTTTTCAGTGCGTCATAAGCTGATTCCGCACTTGCAGAATCCGCAGTACGTCCGCTTCTGACTTTTTCAATCTCGGCGTTGAGCGCTTTGGCTGTTACGCCTGCCTTCTTGAGATGTTTTGATGTATCAGCGCCGGATTCAATTATCATCGCGAGCAGCATGCGCTCAACCGTAACGTATGAGTCACCGGCTTTTTTTGCAGCCTTTTCGGCAGTTTCGAAAACTTTCGCCAAGCCCGCTGAAAGGTAAAGCTGACCATTACCTCCAGAAACTGTTGGCTGACCATCCAGGATTTTGCTCACTTCAACTTTTAAAAGTTTCAGATCACCACCAGCACGTTGAATCAACTCCGCACACAATCCTTCGGGATCGTCGAGCAAAACTTTCAATAGATGTTCCGGTAAAAATTGCTGATGCCCGGCAGAAAGGGCACCTGTCTGTGCAGACTGGATGAACCCTTTCATCCGGTCTGTGTATTTTTCCATATCCATGTCAAACTCCTTATCCGCTTCACCCGCCTTTGCAGCATGACGCGTTGTGAAATTTCGGCACCTGACAGGCAGCATGCCGTTGCGTTTGATATGGGAATTAATCCGTTTGAGTTAAAGAGTATGGATCAGAAACCGCTTTTCAGCTCTCTTCAACCTGTGATCCACCTGTTATGCTTTGCGGTAACGACGCTGCATCTTCAGATATTATCTCAGGCTCAACAGCAGCCACGTCAGGAGCTTCATCAGTCGCTTCGGTCGCGCTGCCGTTGGCTCCATTTTCAGCTACCGCTTCTACAGGAGCACGCTTGGTTCTGCGTCCGCGCCCGTTTTTGCGCTCTTTAGGCTCATCAGCATTCTCTTCAGCGGGCTGAGCAGCAGAAGCATCCTTTTGTTCATCCGTTGCAGATTCGCCATTGAGCGAAGTATCCGCAGCATTTTCGGATACTTCCGGTTGCGGACCACGGCCATTGGCTGCAGCAGCAGCGTTTTCTTCGGCGCGTTGCGCCTGCGCTGCAGCGATGATGCGATTGTAATGTTCCGCATGCTGCAGGTAATTTTCTGCCATTACAGTATCACCATTGGAAAGAGCATCTCTTGCCAAGGAAGAATACTTGTCTGCTACATGAGCCGCATTTCCGCGGATTTTAACGTCAGGGCCGTTACTTTCGTAATTACGGCTCATCGGGTTTTGAGGTTTGCGGTTTCTGCCGCGCGACCTTGATTTCTGATGTGATTGTCTCATCAACTACCTGTTGCTGAAATACTTTATCCGCCAGCCTGCACAAAATGTGCAATCCAGTTTTCTAATTGGTTGAGTTTATACCGATATTATCCATATACCGGTTTCCGCCCTGCCCCTAGCAGCCTAAGTTTTATGGAACGGAAGGTTTTGGCTAGCTGCAAAATCTTTAGGCTATGCCTGAATCTGAAATTAGCCGCTAAAGCCCAAAAATCCAAGCCTTTTTTTCAAGATGATGCAATTCTCCCGTTATTGTGTATTTTTGCAACAGTAGTGCGTTTGGCTTCGACAACGCGAACAATGCCGGACAGGTCCGGAAACGTGGTCACGGCATCAAATCCGTTTTTATTGGCAATTAGCGTTACATCCTCAGCTTGTCCCATGCCAATCTCGACATATACCGCTCCATCATCAGTCAAATGATTCCGGCATTCCGCGAAAATAGCCCTGTAAAAATCAAGCCCGTCTTCACCGCCTGCCAATGCACGATGCGGATCAAATAACTGCACATCTTTCTGCAGCAGTCCGATTTCCCTGTCCGGAATATAAGGCGGATTGGAAACAATCAGGTCGAACTTCGCGTCAACATTCTCAAAAAGATCGGAATGCACAAAGCTTGTCCTAGCAGTGACGCCGATGAATTCGGCATTGCCACGAGCAGTCGCCAAAGCATCTTCAGAGACATCTGTAGCAACAATTTCGCTGTTTGAAAGTTCTGCCGCAAGTGTGATGGCAATAACGCCAGAACCGGTTCCGATGTCCAGAATCCGGATTTCTTCCCTGCGGTCCTGCATTGGTTCAAGAACCGCTTCGACAAGAATTTCCGTCTCCGGTCTTGGTACCAATGTGTCACCGGAAAGGCAGAATTTTCTACCATAGAACTCACGCCAACCAAGAATGCGGTGGACAGGTTCACCATCCAGTCGACGTTCCAGCATTGCATTGACACGGCTCAATGATTTGGTTTCCAGCCTCTCTCCCGACATCGAAATCAATCGAGAGGCACTCATGCCGGTTGCTTCCTGCAACAACAATCGTGCATCGAGTTCCGGTGTCGATGATTGCATGGCCTTGATCTTGCCTCCAGCCGATCTTAGCCATTCACCGACTGTTGGCTGATCAGGCATCTTCTTCCATAGCGGCCAGCTGGTCAGCCTGATAATTGGTGATCAATGCATCGATCACCTCATCAAGGCCCTCTCCCATGATCAGACGGTCAAGCTTGTACAATGTGAGATTGATCCGGTGATCTGTCATGCGCCCTTGCGGAAAATTGTAAGTCCGGATGCGTTCGGACCGGTCGCCGCTGCCAACCTGGCCTTTGCGTGCATCCGCGCGTTCCTGATCAGCCTTCTGACGTTCCATGTCAAACAGTTTGGCACGCAAGGCCTTCATCGCAAAAGCCCGGTTCTGATGCTGGGACTTCTCGGATGAGGTAACAACAATTCCGCTGGGAAGGTGTGTTATCCGAACCGCTGAGTCCGTTGTATTCACGTGCTGACCACCAGCACCGGAGGCGCGCATGGTATCAATACGGATATCTTCGTTGCGGATTTCAATATCGATGTCTTCTGCTTCCGGCAGAACCGCGACAGTTGCAGCTGAAGTATGAACCCGGCCACCTGACTCCGTTTCCGGCACGCGCTGCACCCGGTGAACACCGGATTCAAATTTCAGCCTCGCAAAGACACCGCGCCCGTTAACGGAAGCCACAATTTCCTTGTATCCGCCAACATCACCTGCGCTTTCTGACAGGATTTCCACCTTCCAGCCCTTGGTCGCAGCGTGACGTTCGTACATGCGAAACAAGTCGCCAGCAAATAGAGCTGCTTCCGACCCACCGGTTCCGGCTCTGATCTCAAGAATGGCACTCTTGTCGTCCGCAGCGTCCTTGGGAAGCAAAAGGATTTTCAGGGCTTCTTCACACGCCTCTATTGTCTCCTTGGCTTCTTCGCGCTCCAGTTCCGCAAGTTCACGCATTTCAGCATCAGTGTCCACGTCCGCAATCAGCTCTTCCGCACCTGAAAGATTGTTCTGTGCTTCCTGATATTCCCTGATCTTTGCAACAACCGGCTCCAGTTCCGAATGTTCCGAAGCAAGCCGCACATAGTCTTCAGGGTCAGGCCCAGACGCCATCTCGGTCTCAATTGCCGCATGGCGTTGCAGCATTTGTTCTAGTTTTTCAATAACAATCATTCGGATTTTCTATGGTTGAAAACGGGAAAGGGCAACAGCAATTCGCAAGCGACATCCCTAATAGGGAATGCCGTGGCGATCCGCAAAATCAGTAAGCAATTCCATGATTGTTGTCTCGTTAGACGTGCTTTCAAGTGCTGGCAGCAAGACTTTGCGAAGTGCCTGGACATCCAGTGACATCAGCATGGCTTTAACCGGTCCGATGGCTGCAGGCGAAACCGATATCGAAGTATATCCCAATCCCAGAACAGCCATGGACGAGAGTGGGCGGCCAGCCATTTCACCACAAAGCGTAACCGGTGTTTGGGTTTGGTGACACTTTTCCTGAATTTGCCTGAGAACCCTCAGGAAACTTTTGTTGACCTGACTGTAACGGTTTGCAAGCTTCGCGTTACCCCGGTCACATGCCATCGAAAACTGATAAAGATCATTGGAACCCACCGAAACAAAATCCACAACCTCCATCAATTCATCCAGTTGATACAGAAGACTTGGAACCTCCAGCATCGAACCGAGTTCAAGCCGCTTCGGCATCTCGTGTCCAAAGCGGGTCTGAAGCTCAACCTCTCGCCTGATGAGTTCCCGGACCTGATGAATTTCCCAAACCTGCGTTACCATCGGCAACATCAACCGCAGATTGCGACCTGCAGCTGCTTTCAGCAGGGCCCGTATCTGGGTTCGCAACAATGCAGGCCTATCCAGTGAAAGCCGCAATGCCCGCCATCCCATGGAAGGGTTTTCTTCCTGTGCCGTGTTGAGATAGGGCACGACCTTGTCACCACCGATATCAAGCGCCCTGAACGTGACAGGCTTGTCCCCGGCCTCATCGAGAACGCGGCGGTACAATTCTTCCTGCTCACCAGCCTTCGGCAAAGTCGCAGAAACCATGAACTGGAGTTCTGTACGGAACAATCCTATGCCATGAGCATCAGCAGCTTCGAGTTGTGCCAAATCCATCATCAGTCCGGCATTCATCTGCAGACTGATTTCAACCCCGTCTTTTGTGACAGCTGGTTTGTCACGCAGCTTTGCATATTGCTCCTGCCGGCCGGCACGGAACTTTACCTTTTCGGCATAGGCTGCCTCTACATCCAGCGGAGGCCGCAGGTTAACCACTCCCTCGTCACCGTCAACGATGATCGGATTACCCGCTTCTGTGTTTGCGACAAAATCCGGTACCTGGCCAACAACCGGAATGCCGAGTGCTCGTGCAACAATAACAACGTGGGATGTGGGTGCCGCCTCTTCCAGAACGAGACCTCTTAACTTGTCACTATTGTAATCGAGTAATTCAGCAGCTCCCATGCTGCGCGCAACAATAACGTGGTCACCTTTCATTTCCTCGGAAACGCTGCCGTGAGGCTGCCCTGACAATTCGCGCAGCAGACGATTTGCGAGATCATCAAAGTCACTTAACCGGTCCCGAAGATAAGGGTCCTGCTGGCGCAGCATACGGGCCCGGTAATCATTCTGGACTTTTTCAACTGCAGCTTCTGCAGTCAAACCGTTGTTGATTGCCTCTTCCATGCGGCGGTTCCAGCCCCGGTCATGGGCAAACATCCGGTACGCTTCAAGTATCTCGCGATGTTCACCTTCAGAAGGAACATTCCCGCTCTGAAACAGCACATCGATTGAAACACGAAGCTTTATGAGCGCTTCACGTAAGCGCAGAATTTCATCTTCAGCACGTTCATTGAACAGATTGGTAACCAGAACCCGTGGTTCATGAAGAACGGCAAAACCGAGACCAATACCATCGGACAAAGATGCACCCTGTGTACGCAATGGACGGGCAAGATCAAGGGTTACCCCCTTTGGAGACAAGGCATCGAGTTCACCGGTTGCGATAAGTTCCCCGAGAACCATGGCAGTGGTTTCAAGCGCTTCCACCTCCATTTCCATATAGTCGCGATGGGACTTGTCCTGAACAACAAGAACACCCGTTACCCGTCCGCCTCGCAGGATCGGCACACCCAGAAAGGAATTGTAAATCTCTTCACCGGTTTCAGGCAGATATGCAAATGCAGGATGCTTCTGTGCATCATTGAGATTGAGGTTTCTTGCATTAGCGGCAATGGTGCCCACAAGCCCCTGACCCAACCGCAACTCTGAACGGTGCACCGCAACAGACCTCAAGCCTTTTGAAGCGTAAAGTTCCAGCAGTCCGTCTGACCGGAGCACATAAACAGAGCAAACATCCGAAACCATATTGTCGGAAATATCATCGACAATCGTGTCCAGCCTGTCCTGCGGAGCAAGTTGTTCGGCCATGACTGCCCGCAGCTTGCGCAGCAATGCATTTGGGCCCCTGAGATTTGTTCCCATACTTAACTCCTACCATGAGTCTGCAGGTGCACACCACAACCTCGGCATGATTGTGAACAGCCTGTGAATTATGAAACTATCTAGTGATTCAAACCGTAAACGGCATGCAAGGTCCGAACGGCAAGTTCGGTATAGTCTGCGTCAATCAACAGCGAGAACTTGATTTCCGATGTCGTAATCGCCCGGATGTTTATGCCTTTTTCTGCCAAAGCAGAAAAAGCTGTGGAGGCAACACCAGCATGACTGCGCATGCCGATACCGATGACGGAAACCTTCGCAAGCCCTGTATCGCTTTGAATGTTTTCAAAACCGATATCGCCCTTGTGGCCTTCCAGAACCTGGACAGCCTTTTGTGCATCAGTTTCTGGCAAGGTGAATGTCATGTCGGTTTTTGAGCCATCTTCTGAAACGCTCTGAACAATCATGTCCACGTTGATATGCGCATCCGCAAGCGGTCCGAAAATTGCGGCTGAAATGCCCGGCCTGTCCGGAACCCGGCGGAGCGAAATCTGGGCTTCGTCTTTTGTGTAGGCAATGCCGGTTACAACTTCTTTTTCCACGATTTCATCCTCATCACAAATCAGCGTTCCAAGCATCTGGTTTGACCCCTTGGTTGAATCGATACTCTCCGGGTCGTCAAAACTCGAACGCACAAATGTCCGCACACCATGAACCATGGCCATTTCAACGGACCTTACTTGCAAAACCTTGGCCCCAAGGGAAGCCATCTCCAGCATTTCCTCAAAGGAGATTTTTTCCATCCGGGTCGCACGCGGTTCGATGCGCGGGTCTGTTGTATAGACACCGTCCACATCCGTATAGATGTCACAGCGGTTGGCATTGATTGCAGCAGCAATTGCAACGGCAGATGTATCGGAACCACCACGGCCAAGCGTTGCAATCCTGTTATCCGGCCCTATGCCCTGGAAGCCGGCAACCACGGCAACCTGTCCGCCAGAAATGCGCTCTATCAAAAGATCGGAATCAATATGTTCAATCCGGGCAGCAGCGTGAGCATTGTCCGTTTTCAAGGGTATCTGCCAGCCCTGCCAGGATCGCGCATCCACACCCATGGATTGAAGGGCCATTGCGAGCAAACCTGACGTCACTTGTTCGCCGGAAGCAACAACAGCGTCATATTCACGGGCATCATGAAAGGGTGCGATTTCCCTCGTCCATGCAACCAGTTCATTGGTTTTGCCGGCCATGGCAGAAACCACCACAGCAACTTCGTGTCCTGCCTCCACTTCGCGTTTGACATGGCGTGCCACATTTCGGATGCGATCAATATCCGCAACCGAAGTACCACCGAATTTCATGACTAGACGGGCCAAGGGAATTCCTGCCGGTTTGCTGAAAACAAATGCGCTCCGGCAAGCCGGAGCGGGTTTACGGGTCTTTAGCGGATATCCGTATTTGTCGCAAGGTCATCGCCTTGACTTCTATCTGCCCATACCCGACCTACAGGTCAAAGAGGTAAAACATGTCAGACGTTGCAAAAACCACGATAGATGATGCGGAAGTCGCCCGTTTTTCCGCCCTTGCGGCAGAATGGTGGAACCCGAAAGGCAAGTTCCGCCCGCTGCACAAGTTCAACCCTGTGCGCCTTGAATACATCAAGGAAAGGGTCTGCGAGAACTTTGACCGTGACATGAAAGACCCGAAAGCCTTCGAGGGCCTGAGATTTCTTGACATCGGTTGCGGGGGCGGCCTGCTGTCTGAACCGATGGCACGGCTTGGCGCAAAAGTGGTCGGGGCGGATGCTTCAGAAACCAATATCGAAGTTGCAAAAATCCACGCAGAACAATCCGGCCTTGAGATTGATTACCGTGCAGTGACTTCGGAATCACTGGAGGCAGATGGCGAGAAATTCGATGTCATTTTGAACATGGAAGTGGTTGAGCACGTTGCGGACGTAAACCTCTTCATGACTTCCTGTGCCCGGATGGTGAAACCCGACGGTCTGATGTTTATTGCCACCATCAACCGAACCATGAAGGCCAATATGCTGGCAATCTTCATGGCCGAAAACGTTCTGCGCTGGTTGCCAAAAGGCACACACCAGTACGAAAAACTGGTGACACCGAAAGAACTCGAGGCACCACTTAACGCAGAAGACATGCAGATCATTGACCGCACAGGCGTTTTTTACAACGTCCTGCAGGACCGCTGGAACAAGTCACGGGACATGGACGTGAACTATATGGTACTGGCCAAACGGGGATAAGTTACAGGTCTGTTCTGCGAGTTCATACCAGTTGATGAAGCGTATAGTAGATATTCGCTGACAGCTTTTTGCTCCAACCGGTTTCATCAAGTTTTTTCACCACATGATCAAACGGGTCCAGCGTTTCATATTTTTTGGCAAGCGCATCGATGCGAGTGTTATTTGACAGCAGAAGGTGAGTGGCTTGCCAGTTACTGACACCAAATTCAATGTTCCTTGCAACCTGCTTGACCGTTGACATCCCGGTACTTCCGGAAAAGCTCGCAGAGTGATCATACTCATTATTCTTGCACCCTGCTGAAAGCCCGAACAACAAGTTTAATTCCTCTGTCGAAACTTCAAAATCATGGGGCAAAACATACGCATTCCTGCAGCAGACCCGTAAAAGTTCTGATCTTGTCTTTGCGGGATCAAGATATGACAAAACACCAGCCAAAGTGACGATATCCATTGAAGAACCAGCCAGCGGCAATTCTTCGCCAGACCCCAAGTGATACCTTACCTTGGGATGCCTGATTGCCTGATCCAGCATGGATTGGCTTTGATCGACACCAATCACCCGGTCACAATGGTTTGCAAGTGCAATGGTTGAGTGTCCAGTGCCGCAACCAATGTCCAATCCACATGAAAAGCTAAGGTCTGCCAGAGCTTCACCAACGATCAATTCATGAAGTGGTGGACGATAGGCGGCATAATGCCAGGCTACGACTGCATCATACACATGCAACGTACAACGCCTTTCAAACGTTCACAGTTCCCGAATCCGAAGTTTCGTAATCCGGTTCTTCTCCCGTTCCATGATCACAAACCGCTTTTTGTAAAATGTGAAAGTCTGTTTTTCTTCTGGAATCATCTGGGCTGCATGGATAACAAGACCGGCCATCGTGGTAGCTTCTTCATCAGGTAGTTCCCAGTCAAGCGCCCGGTTGAGATCACGGATCGGCACGGAACCTTCGACAATCCATGACCCGTCAGCCTGTGGTGCAACACCGGAAACCTCTTCGTCATGTTCGTCTGCAATTTCGCCGACAATCTCTTCGAGAATATCTTCAAGCGTAACCATGCCCTCCACCTCACCATATTCATCCACAACAAGTGCAAAATGGGCCTTCTTGCGCAAAAAGGCGTTGAGTTGGTCCTGCAGGGTTGTGGTTTCAGGAACAAACCACGGTTTTGAGGCAATCCGCTTGAAATCAAGACGTTTGGCATCACCGTTTTTGGCTGCCAGCGCACGCAAAACGTCCTTTGAATGGATCAATCCGATAATGTTGTCATTTTCACCCTGCCAGATCGGAATCCGCGTATAGGGACTGTCAAGCAACTGTTTGATGACCTTCTCAGGCGTATCATCAATGTTGACAGTCTCCATGTTGGTGCGGTGGATCATGACATCGGACACTTCAAGTTCATGCAAGTCAAGAACCCCGCCCAAACGGTCGCGGTCATCTTTTACCACGGAGCCTTCCTGATGAAGGACTTCCACTGCGCCACGCAACTCTTCATGTCCAGACAACATCGATTGTTCGCGACCAATGTTGAAACCAAAGGTCCGCAAAATCATCCGCACGATTCCGGTTATCAGTTTCGCAAAAGGCGACAGGACAAAAATGATAGGCCGCAGGATTGGGGCAACGGTAACCGCGAACTTGTCTGCGTTGGACAAGGCAACCGATTTCGGCATGACTTCCGCAAAGATTACAACCAGAAGCGTCATGACCAAAGTAGCAATGGCAACCCCGGCTTCTCCGAACAGATTGAGGAAGAAGCTGGTTGCCAGTGCCGAAGCAAGAATGTTGACGAGGTTGTTGCCAATCAGCAAAGCACCAATCAACTGGTCGCGTTTTTCAATCAGGTGGGTCACCTGCCCTGCCCGTTTATCCCCGTTTTTCTCTAGCTGGTGCATGCGAGCACGGGAAGCAGCAGTCAGCGCCGTCTCGGAGCCGGAAAAAAACGCGGACATGAAAATGAGAATTACAATTGCAAAAAGAATGAGCCAGATGGCGGTTGTCATTTAGCTAGTTGATCCTGAAGAAAGGATTGTACCTCTGATGGTGGAACGTCGTCGGCAATATAGGCTTTTCCAATACCATTTGTAAGGATGAAAGTAAGCGCTCCACGTTTGACTTTTTTGTCCTGTGCAACGAAGTTCATGAGCATTTCCAAAGAGGGCAGGTCTCCTGGAATCTGCTGAATTTCTGTTGGCAGGCCAACTGCCTTCAGATGCGTTTCCACACGGTTCACATCATCACTGGAACAAAGGTTCATCCGGTTTGAAAAACGGTGCGCAAGCATCATGCCGATTGCAACACCTTCTCCATGCACAAGTCGCGAGCCATCATAATGGGTATACCCCTCTAGGGCATGACCAAACGTATGGCCGAGGTTGAGAAGCGCACGTTGTCCTTTCTCGGTTTCATCTGCAGCCACGATGTCGGCTTTGGCCCTGCAAGATTGGGCAATTGCGTGTTCCAGTCCTGCGCCATGCGAGAACACGTCATCATGATTTTTCTCAAGCCAGCCAAAAAACTCGGGATATTTGATCAATCCGTATTTCATGACCTCGGCATAGCCGGCACGGAATTCACGCTGAGGCAGTGTTTTGAGAACATCAAGATCAATGAGAACTTTGGAAGGTTGGTGAAAGGCCCCGACAAGATTTTTCCCGTGAGCCGAATTGATACCGGTTTTCCCGCCTACGGATGAATCCACCTGCGCCAGCAGTGATGTTGGTATTTGCACAAACCGCATCCCACGACGCACCGACGCTGCCACAAAGCCCGCCAAGTCACCCACGACACCACCACCAAAGGCGATGATCAGGTCTGAGCGTTCAAGCCTAAGACCCAGCACCTCATCCACGACACGCTGGAAAACGGGCCATGATTTCGATTCCTCACCAGCTTCTATTTCGATGGTTGCATGCTCAATTTTCCCGGCGTCCAGACAGTCACGCAACGTATCCCCATGCGCAGCATTGACGTTTGAATCCGTAATGATGGCACACAGGCCCCCAGACGAAAGAGTGCTGACGGTATTGGTAATTTCAGCCAATGCGCCCTTGCTGATCAGGATGTCATAAGAGCGGTCATCCAGGTCAACGCGGATGGTTGGAGATGGTGTCATTGTCATGAATTCACTTTATCCGCCATTTTTGCACAGTGGTTTTCAATGGCTGCCATAACCGTGTCACGCATTTCAGCCTTGGTGCCACCTTTTGATTTTACATGAATATCCGCAAGCGAATAAACCGGCTCACGGACTTTCAAAAGATTAGAGAGAATTTCACGCGGGTT
>JBCCYR010000034.1:0-12764 GCA_039189355.1 Pseudomonadota bacterium | reverse complement strand
CTGGATACTGGCCTGTTTGATTTCGACAAGGCACATGATCACCCGATGTGGGCAAAGGAACTCTACGGTTTTACTGATCATGTGCCCGAAACGGAAGAGTATGGTGTCACATCCTATGTTTATCGCGCACGTCAGCCGTTTATTCCCCAAGAGATTGTCAAGGTCCTTAATGGCGGAATGCCAGGGGTTATTCGATCAAAGGGACATTTCTGGATTGCTACTCGCCCGGAATGGGTAATTGAGTATTCACTGGCTGGTGTACTTTCCTCAATTTCTCCACTTGGTAGATGGTGGGCGAGTGTGCCAGAGGAACATAGACCAACTGATGGTCCTGCATTGAATTATTTCAAGGCCAACTGGCAAGAGCCTTGGGGTGATCGCAGGCAGGAAATAGTCTTCATTGGCTCAGACATTGACTGGCCAGCCCTGAAGGCGCGTCTGGACGAATGCCTTGTTTCAGAAGCAACCGCCTCAAACGTGGAAGAGTTGCCATCCTACCCTGATCCACTTCCTGAATGGAGGCGGGTCGAGGCAGCAGAATGACATTAGTCCGGGAAACAGTTACAAACGCTGCAGTTGGTGTAGGTGTTTCACATACTCCCGAAGGACTTTCTGTAATCCATCGTCCTGATTGTGCCGCGGCTGTCTGGCAACGCCGACCATTACCGAGTTTCCAATCGTGGATTGATGGGTTGGAACCAGACCGCTTGCCGAAGGCTCGTCTCATATTGCCGACGAACAAAGTCCGTGATGCGGTAAACCAGATCTGTGATGTATGCGGGACGCCAGACTGTCCGGAGCGGGAAATGTTGGCGGATGATGCTACAGCATTGGCCACCATCTTCAGCGACATCATGCCGACATCGCATCTGCAGCTGCGTTTTGATGTCATCACAACCAATGCCTGCCGGAAATTTCATATTGACGCAGTTACTGCACGTCTTGTTTGCACCTATCGCGGATCAGGCACACAATACGGCATATCGACAGACGGCGCAGAGCCGCAACGCGTATTTTCAGTACCGACAGGCTCACCGATGCTTTTGCGCGGCACGCTTTGGCCTGAAGAACCTAAATCCGGTCTGCTGCACCGCTCGCCACCAATTGAGGGAACAGGTGAAACAAGACTGTTGCTCGTTCTTGATCCGGTAACGGATTCAGGCGGCAGACCTGATCCAAAAACCT
The DNA here is from genome assembly GCA_039189355.1 of Pseudomonadota bacterium. Classification (GTDB taxonomy): domain Bacteria; phylum Pseudomonadota; class Alphaproteobacteria; order Rhizobiales; family Rhizobiaceae; genus JAALLB01. The sequence continues at coordinate 11,579 of JBCCYR010000034.1, read as the reverse complement.
TGCATTAATCAAAAGGAAACAGGGAGGACAAACATGAAAACACGCGCCGCCATTGCATGGGAGCCAAACAGGCCGCTCGAGATTGAAGAGATTGATCTCGAGGGCCCGAAAGAGGGCGAAGTTCTTGTTCGGATCGTGACAACCAGCCTTTGTCACACCGATGTATTCACACTATCGGGTGAAGATCCCGAGGGCCTTTTCCCATGCGTTTTGGGTCACGAAGGTTGCGGTATTGTGGAAGAAGTCGGCAAGGGTGTTACCTCAGTGGCTCCCGGCGATCATGTCATCCCGCTTTATGTACCTGAAGACCCTGAATGTCCCTATATCAAGTCGGGCAAGACCAATCTGTGCCAGACCATTCGCCAAACCCAGGGCGCCGGCCTTATGCCTGACGGCACGTCGCGTTTTTCATACAAGGGCAAACAAATTCTTCATTACATGGGCACCAGCACTTTCAGTGAATACACGGTTCTCCCTGAAATATCCGTTGCCAAGATTTCGAAAGAGGCACCGCTATCCAAGGCATCGGTTATGGGCTGCGCTGTACCAACTGGTATGGGCGCGGTACGCAACACGGCAAAAGTGGAAGCTGGTGCCACTGTCGCAGTCTTTGGCTTGGGCGCAGTCGGCATGGCAGTAATCCAGGGCGCTGTAATGAATGGCGCTTCCAAGATTATCGGTATCGATATTAATCCTGCAAAATTTCTGCTGGCGAAAGCTCTTGGCGCTACGGAATGCCTTAATCCGAACGACTATGACGCACCCATACAGAACGTACTGGTGGAGATGACCGGTGGCGGCTTGGACTATACATTCGAAGCAGTTGGCAATGTTGATCTGATGCGCGCTGCCCTTGAAGCCTGCCACAAGGGCTGGGGCGAATGCACGGTAATTGGCGTTGCTGGTGCCGGACAGGAGATTTCGACACGACCCTTCCAGCTTGTGACCGGCCGTGTTTGGCGCGGTACAGCATTCGGCGGTGTATTGGGCCGGAGCGAACTGCCGGGTATGGTCGATGAATGGATGCGCGGCGATTTTAGTGTCGATCCATACATCACTCACCATATGACTCACGGCCAGATCAACACTGCATTTGATCTTCTTAAAGCAGGAGAATCAATCCGGTCAGTTATCCATTTCCGGCCGAGTGATACCATGACGGTAAATTCTTTGCCTGGACAAATAGTGCCTGAATAAAGCACTCACAAACATTGGCTGCCTGTTCCCATCCCTACTTGATGTTGGGCAGCCACCGGTAGAAATACAATCACGAATGTGATACTTCCAGATGTTTCCATAACCGGGAACGCAACACGTTTGTGACCGTTAGACCGGGTTGGCATGCAGGGCATGGACTTACCGGTGATGGGAGCCGAGCCTGGTTATCAACATGAGGTACACGCACGGGCAGATCTTCACCCGCACTTGCCACAACTTCCACGCAGTTCCACTGTTGAAGCCTTGAGGGAAAAGCCAGACTTTCCGGAAATTGTTTCCAGCCGTTCAGCCAGCATACTGTCGGAAATTTCATCCACCCGGCCGCATGTATCGCAGATCATGAAAGCGATTGTCTCATGTGTCTCGCAATTTGGATGGGTGCACGCGACAAATGCATTAAGGGTTTCCAGCCGGTGTACGAGGCCGAGTTCCTGCAGCTTGTCGATTGCCCGGTAAACCTGCAGGGGTGCACGGAAACCATGCTCGCGTAACACATCAAGAATGGTATAGGCACTGAGCGGCCCGTCCGCTTTTGACAGGGCATCAAAGACGAGTGCCTGGTTTTTGGTGAGGTTGATGGATGCGTGTTCAGCCATTCGCATTTCCCCGCACTGATGAAACGGATTTGTTTCTCATGATCAAGCCTGCCAATGGTGAGATACTGAGCAAAAACAGGGCTAGGGCAGCAACCACAATGCTCGGACCTGATGGCGTGTCCCATTGCAGCGAACTGTGCAGCCCGATCACAACCGATGCCACCCCGATAATCGAGGCCAGCACTGCCATCTGTTCCGGGCCAAGTGCAAAACGCCGGGCTGTTGCTGCCGGAATGATCAACATGGCAGTGATTAGCAACACACCGACGATCTTCATTGATATCGCGATTACACTTGCCATAAGCAGCATGAAAATCATGTTGACCCGGTCCGGATTGACACCTTCTGCTTCCGCCAATTCCTGGTTTACGGTTATAGCAAACAAAGGCTGCCAGATCATGGCCAAAATTGCTAGCACAGTCAGACCGCCGAGATAGATCACCAAAATTTCAGTTTTTGAAACAGCGAGAATGTCACCGAAAAGAAAGCCCATCAGATCAATCCGCACCCAGCTCATAAAGGCAAGAACGACAAGGCCAAGCGCAAGCGCCGAATGCGCAAGAAGGCCAAGCAATGAATCTGAAGACAACGTTGCCTGCCTCTGTAACAAAAGCAGTGCGATCGCTACGCAGGCAGACACCAGAAAGACTGCAAGCGTGATGTTGACCTCGAACAGAAATGCCAACGCCACACCCAAAAGGGCCGCATGAGAAAGTGTATCCCCAAAATAGGCAAGCCGCCGCCACACGATGAAGCATCCCAGTGGCCCTGCGATAAGCGCAACACCGATACCGGCGACAATGGCACGGGTGAAGAAGTCATCCAGCATGGTTATGATCCTCGCCCTGTTTGTGATCATGATGCCCATCATCCGGATGACAATGATCTGTAACCGTACCATCCGGCAAATGGGTATGGTCATGATTGTGTTCATAAACCGCAAGCGCAGGGTTTGCGCGTGGTCCAAACAGTGACTGATACTCCTTGTTGCCAACTACCGCAGAAGGTGTTCCCGAACAGCACACATGGCCATTAAGGCAGATCACATGGTCTGTCGCGGCCATCACCACATGAAGATCATGGGAGATCAGCAACACGCCGCAATTGAGGTCGTCCCGGATATCCCTAATCAGCTCGTAAAGTGCAATTTCGCCAGCGAAGTCAACACCTTGCACAGGCTCGTCCAGAACCAGCAAGTCAGGATTGCGGGCAACAGCTCTCGCAAGAAGGACACGTTGAAACTCTCCGCCTGAAAGCGTTTGCATCTCCTCATGGCGCAAATGTTCAACACCGGTGGCCACAATCGCTTTTTCAACTTCCTCAACCGGAAGCTTGCCCATCAAATGCATGAACCGTTCAACGGTAAGTGGCAAAGTCCAGTCGATTGCGATCTTCTGGGGAACATAACCCACCACAAGTCCATCCTTGCGATGCGCATTCCCTTCATCGGGTTTCAGAATACCCAAGGCCATCTTTGCAGTGGTGGATTTGCCGGAACCATTGGGCCCGATCAGGGTAACAATTTCACCCGGGTCAATCGCCAGATCAACACCACGCACAAGCCATCGGTCAGCACGGTTGATTCCGGCATTTTTTAACGAAACTAGTGGCTCTGATTTCTGCAGCACTCGGCAATCCTGTTCAGTTGAACAATTCAAGGCTTGCGCCGATATATGCCACACGATATACCGTTATACAACGATGTTATCTTATAACATGACGCTGTCTTCAACCCGATTTTCAACAGGTGAGCACCATGCAACGGTTTCTGAAAAACATTCTACTTTCATCCAGCATTCTGGCTTTGACAACAACGGTTGCAGCCGCAGAGCCAAAGGTTGTTGTTTCCATCAAGCCCGTTCATTCTCTTGTTGCGGCAGTAATGGAAGGGGTTGGAACACCGGACCTGATTGTGCAGGGAGCCGCCTCACCCCATGATTATGCCCTGAAACCATCCCAGGCAGCTGCCCTGGAACAGGCTGACCTTGTTTTCTGGGTTGGTCATGAACTTGAAAACTTTCTTGAAAAACCGATTGAAACCATTGCAGCCAACGCCACAGCCATAGAACTGATGGACGCAAAGGGCCTCAAAACCTATGGGTTCCGCGAAGACGGTGCATTTGAAGCTCATGATCACGACCACGGAGATGGGCATGATGACCATGCCGAAGCAAGCCATGATGATCATGATCACGAAGAGCATGCTGACAAGGACGATCACGACCATGATCATGATCATGATCACGCTTCCGAAGAAGGGCATGATGATCACAAGCACGAAGAACATGCAGAACACGATCATGACGATCATAAGCATGAGGAACATGCCTCGGAAGAAGGCCATGACGATCACGATCATGAAGAGCATGCCGAGGGAGGACATGAAGGCCATGATCATGGCTCTGTCGATCCTCATGTGTGGCTTGACCCGGCAAATGCCAAGATCATGGTTCATGAAATTGAACATGCCTTGAGTGATGCAGACCCTGACAATGCGGCAAAATACGAAGCAAATGCCGAAGCACTGGAAGCAAAGCTGGACGCATTGGCTGAAGAAATTTCCAGCACTGTAGCTTCTGTTCAGGGAAAACCTTACATCGTTTTCCATGATGCCTATCAGTATTTCGAAAAGCGGTTCGGTATGGTTCCTGCCGGCTCAATCACAGTTTCACCTGAAGTCGCACCGGGCGCGGAACGCGTCCGCAAAATTCAGGACAAAATCAAGTCACTGGATGCAACCTGCGTCTTTGCGGAACCGCAGTTTGAACCCAAACTGGTCTCAACCGTTATCGAAGGCACGAATGCAAAATCTGGTGTGATTGACCCGCTCGGCGCTACGCTTTCAGATGGCCCTGATCTTTATGCCAACCTGTTGCGTAACATGGCTGCCGCGATGAAAGGGTGTCTTTCAGAAGCGAGCTAAAGCCCAAGCGCCCTGCCACTGATCACGATCAACATTCCGATCAGCAATACGCCTATTGGCGAGAACCGGAAACTTGCCAGCAATGCGGCTACCATTGCGACAATTTCCAATGGCCCGTTGTTGAGAATTGCCGGCAAAACCAGTGTAATCAGAACAGCACCTGGAACCGCTTCCAGGGCTGCTTCTACACGCGGATGCAGGCTTTTAAAGCGGGCGATTACAACGTGCCCGCCAGAGCGGGTGATGTAGGTTACAACCCCTGTCAGAAGGATCACAATCCAGACTGTTTCTGGCGTTGCCGGGTTCAGAAAAAAGTCAAACATGATCACGCTCCCTGGCAGGTTTGCCAATCAGTGCTGCAATCAAAACACCTGTTAAAGCCCCGATCATGATATGCCATGGTGCCCCCAGCGTATTGTAAGCGATCGCTGCTGCTACGGCACTTGCAAGAACACTCGTTAGCCAGTTGGGACGGGTCCGGAATCCCATCAACAGGCTAAGGAAATAGACGGATAGCAGCATGTCCATGCCAAGCGCTTGCGGATTGGTAATCAGGTTTCCGCTTAGCCCGCCAACGAGAGTGGAAAGGAGCCACAACGGATAAAACGGCGTTGCAAAGCCGAAATAGTAAGACGGTAAGAGAGGCTGTTTCTGCACCCGCTGTTCACTCGCCCCGAATGCCGGATCTGCAAGCAGGAAAAAGGCGAAATATTTGGACAGGGACGAGAAATGCCCCATGTGTCGGCCAACAGAGGCTGAATAAAGAACATGGCGGAAATTAACGGCAAAAACAGCCAGCAGAACCGACCAGACCGGCACTCTTTGATTATATAAATCAAGGAACACAAACTGGCTGGCGCCTGCAAAAACTGAAGCACTCGAGAGTATTGTCTGGCCAAGCGTCAGCCCGTTGTTAACCCCGGTTGCGCCAAACAGCATGCCGAAAAATGCAACAGCAAACAGGATTGGCGCAGCGTGCTTTAAACCTTCAAAAAATTGGGATTTTGCCTGAGGATTCATTGGAAGAAGACTTAACGAGAATTGCCGGAATTACCAGCAACAAATTTTCAACCCAACTTTGAAAAAAGCTTAAGTGTTGGCCACCAGCTCAAACCAGCCATCTTCATCAATTGTTTCAACGCCAAGCTCAGTCGCCTTTTTCAGCTTTGATCCGGCACCCGGTCCTGCAACAAGCAGGTCGGTCTTGGCAGATACCGAACCGGAGACTTTTGCGCCAAGGCGTTCAGCCATCGCCTTTGCTTCATCCCGCGTCATTTTTTCAAGAGAACCGGTGAATACAACCGTTTTTCCCGCAACCGGTGAATCAGTCGACGCCTGTTCCGGTGGTGTCGGATCAATCTGCGCCAGCAAGCGCTCCCACACATCAATGTTGCGTGGCTCTCCGAAAAACTGCTTCAACGCTCGTGCAACGGTTCCGCCAATGCCATCAATTGCGATCAATTCTTCAAATATCTGCTCCTGATTAAGCTTCCGCATTGCCAGATCAAACGCTTCGAGACTGCCATAAGACCTTGCCAGGTCCTTTGCCGTCTGCTCGCCCACATAGCGGATACCAAGACCGTAAATCAGACGGTAAAGTTCCACATCACGCACCGCATCAATTGCCTCAAACAGCTTCTCGACGCTCGTGCTGCCCCACCCTTCGACATCCTTCAGCTTCTTGAGAGAACGGGCATCCCGCTCGCGCAGGGTGAAAATGTCCGCAGCATCCGCAATGCGCCCCTGATTGTAAAACGCTTCAACCTGCTTGTCGCCAAGCCCGTCTATATCCAGCGCGCCCCGCGCCACAAAATGCTTCAGCCGTTCGATTGCCTGTGCCGGACAAACAAATCCACCTGTGCACCTTTTTACGGAATCCGCTTTCCCGGTGTTGGGGTTGATGTCACGGACAGCGGCACTTCCGCAGGCAGGACACACCGATGGAAATGCAAACATTCGGGCATTCGGTGCACGTTTACTCAAATCAATATCCAGAATTTGCGGAATCACATCCCCTGCCCGCTGCAGCATGACATGGTCACCAATCCGCAAATCCTTGCCGTCTCGGATTTGCTCACCCTTGTTGCCTATGCCTTTGACATAATCCTCGTTATGAAGCGTTGCATTGGTGACAACCACACCGCCAACGGTAACAGGTTCAAGCCTTGCTACCGGTGTCAGCGCACCGGTGCGCCCGACCTGTATTTCGATATCCCGCAATATGGTCCATGCCTTTTCTGCCGGAAACTTGTGCGCGATTGCCCAGCGCGGGAACCGCGAAACAAAGCCAAGCCTGTTCTGAAGACCAAGATCGTCAACTTTGTAGACAACACCATCGATATCATATTCAAGTTCGGGTCGAACTTCTTTAATATGGCGGTAATGTTTCAGAATTTCATCAATTTTTTCAAAGCTTTGCATAAGCGGATTGATTCTGAATCCTGCCTGCTTCATCCACTTGACCATACCCATTTGAGTGTCTTCAGGCATGGTGCTCATTTCACCCCAGGCATAGGCAAAAAACCGCAGGGGACGTGTTGCAGTAATCGCGCTGTCAAGCTGGCGCAGGGATCCCGCTGCCGTATTTCGAGGGTTCACATAGGTCGGTTTGCCTTCCTCTTCCATGCGCTTGTTCAGTTCCTGAAACGCAGCATGGGTCATGTAAACTTCACCGCGGATTTCCACCACGTCAGGGATATTGTCGCCTGCAAGTACCTGCGGAATATCGGAAATGGTCCGTGCATTTTCGGTCACATTCTCACCGGTTGTACCGTCACCCCGTGTCGCTGCAGTAACCAGTTTTCCCTGCTCATATCTAAGTGAAAGCGAAAGACCGTCGATCTTGGGTTCAGCAGTCAAGGGCAACACTTTATCCGGATCGAGTTTGAGAAAACGGCGGATACGATCTGCAAAATCACGCACATCTTCATCGTTGAAGGCATTGTCTAGCGACAGCATCGGTATTGAATGCGTAACTTTCTCGAACTTGTCGAGCGCGACAAATCCTACCCTTTTCGAGGGGGAGTCCTCCCGTATTAGTTCAGGAAACTTTTGTTCAATTGCAAGATTGCGGCGGCGCAAAGCATCATATTCGGCATCGGTAATGACCGGATTGTCTTCAGCATGATAACGCGCATCATGTTCAGCAATCTCACTGGCCAAACGAGCCAGTTCGGCCGCTGCTTCTGACTTGTCAAGTTGCTCGACTTCTTTCACCCATACACCTCACCGATTTCAGGCTGCGGACTGGTTCATGAGCCTTTCAGCAGCCGCACGCGCCTCATCCGTTATGGTTGCACCGGACAACATTCGGGCAATTTCTTCAAGTCTTGAAGTTGCTGATATGGGGGTAACCTGGGTTGAAACAGAATTATTTGTTTCAACGGCACTTTTTGAGATCAGATAATGTCCTGAAGCACGGGCCGCCACTTGCGGCGCATGTGTTACGGATAGCACCTGAACGCGATTGGCAAGTCGTGACAACCGCTGACCGATTGCATCAGCAACAGCTCCACCCACACCTGAGTCAATTTCATCAAATATGAGCGTCGGAGCAGACCCACGGTCTGCCAGAGCAACCTTGAGCGCAAGCATGAAACGGGAAAGTTCACCGCCCGACGCAACTTTCCGCATGGGGCCGGCATTAGAGCCCGGATTTGTTTGAACCCAGAACTCAACCTGGTCGATACCAGACCGCCCCGCATATTCTTCTCCAGACAATTGACGGACAATAAACTGTGCCTGCTCAAGCTTGAGAAAAGGCAATTCCGACATGACCGAACCCGCAAGAGACTCGCCAGCACTCCTGCGTTTGTCTGAAAGTTCTCCCGCGAGCCTGAAATACTCCGTTCTCAACCCACTTGCCCTTGTTTCAAGACCAGACAGACGCTCCTCGCCGTCTTCAAGCATCGAGAGGGTATCAGCCATCCGGACTGCAAGATCAGGCAGGTTTTCTACAGCCACATTGTATTTGCGTGCAGCTGCACGCAGTGCAAACAGGCGCTCTTCCGAGATTTCCAGTTCCTGTGGATCGAAATGCGTTTCATGAAAAGCACTTTCGAGAGAATTCTGCGCCGCATACAAAGAGGACAAGGCACTGTCCAGATGAGCCAGTGTTTCATCAATGAGTTCAGGAGCCTGTTGCCGCTTGCGCTCCAGTCTGCGGGCAAGATTGGCAATCAGGGTTACTGGCGATCCGTTTCCTGAGAGCTCCTCATTCGCCTCAGCAAGATCGGTCGCAACCTGCTCGACTTTCATCAGCTTTTGACGGCGGTCAGCAAGTTCGGTTTCTTCTCCTGCTTCCGGAGCAAGTTGTTGCAGTTCTTCACAGGAGGAGCGAAGATAATCCGCTTCACGCTGAGCGTCCTCCACCTCACTCTTCAGTTCAGCCAGTTGCCGCTCTGCCTCTTTCCAGGCATCCCATGCTTTTTCCACCAGTTGGCATTGAACTTCCAGAGCACCATGCGCATCCAATAGCAGGCGGTGTGTTGAAGGGTCGAGCATCGCCCGATCATCGTGTTGTCCGTGAATCTCAACAAGCAATACACCGACTTGGCGCATCAAAGACGCAGACACAGGCGTGTCATTGATGTAAGCGCGGGTTTTGCCATCTGTTTTCTGAACCCGGCGAAGAATGAGTTCATCTGTAACCGGACTGCCATTGGCAGCAAGAAACTTAAAAACCGGATGGTCGTCCGGAAGTTCAAACGCAGCCGTAATACTGCCTTCCGCCTCTCCTTTCCGCACCAGAGAACCATCACCCCTGCCACCAAGAGCGAGAGAAAGAGAATCCAGCAAAATCGATTTGCCTGCACCGGTTTCTCCGGTCAGAACGGAAAGTCCTGCATCAAACTGCAGGTCCAATTGTTCAATGAGAACAATGTTGCGAATAGAAAGCTGCGCCAACATCCAACGAGATGCCCTTCTTGTCCGGGCTACCTCGGTTTTAGGTCTTGATGCCGAGCAGTCCAGTCAACCACGAATTAGGGGATTCTTTAGGTGCATATCCACCGGTTTGCAACAACTCATATGAGTCCTGATACCACTCACTGTCCGGAAAGTTGTGACCGAGCACTGCTGCGGAATTTTGTGCTTCCTCGACAAGACCGAGTGAAAAGTAACTCTCCGTTAACCGGGCAAGCGCTTCCTCAACGTGACGGGTCTTGGGATAATCTTCCACAACACCACGGAATCGGTTGATCGCCGCGAGGAATTCCCTGCGCTCCTGATAATAGCGGCCTACGAGCATTTCCTTGCCGGCAATCTGGTCCCGCGTAATGCGGATTTTGCGTTGGGCATCATTCGCATACTCGCTCTCGGGATACTTCTCGACGAGTGCATTCATTGCTTGAAATGCCTGGCGCGTCACGGTTTGGTCACGCGTTATATGCGGTATCTGCTTATAATAGGACATTCCGATGATATACTGGGCATAGGCCGCATCTTTGTCAGCCGGATAAAGCTCTATAAAGCGCTTGCCTGATGAGGCAGCTTCCGCATAGGCGCCTTTACGATAGTTGATAAAAGTATCAAGAATCAGCGAACGCCTTGAATATTCCGAATAGGGATGCTGGCGATTGAGATCCTGAATTCTTTTTTGAGCCGTTTTAAGATCGCCAGAATCTAGATTTGCCAGCGCCTGGTTGTAAAGGGAATCAGGCGCAATGATTTCTTCAACGGCAAAATTGGCATTCTTGTCATCGGTCTGGCTGCACGCACCAAGCACCACCAAAGTTGCTACCGCAATTCCTTTAAGTACGAAACCTGCCTTCATGTCACCCAACCTGCTTTTGCCCCGAACGGATGTTTTCCTCAGCAAAAATACACTACGCCTTTTTACATATAAAGAGGCTATCTTATCCAAATGGTTCTATTTTGTGGCAGGATAAATCACAAATAAGACAGCAGTCCGGAAATTCCCTGCCGAAAATCCAAAATCCTAAATCAGCACAGCTGCATATGCAGGTGCACTCACAGCGACCAGTTCACCGTGCATGATGCGCGGGCGTGATTTGGGTGGCTGAACGAAATCAAATGCCTCGTTGTCGCTGAGCAATGCCTGCAACACGAGGGAATTGAGTTTGTGGCCACCACGGTAAGAACGATAGCATCCGATAATGGGCGCTCCGGCAAGAGCAAGATCGCCAATCGCGTCCAGCGTCTTGTGACGAACGAATTCATCTACGTAGCGCAAGCCTTCGGGATTGATGATTTTGTTGTCGTCACCGATTACAACAGAGTTTTCCAAAGAGGAACCAAGTGCAAAACCGGCAGCCCAAAGACGCTCAACGTCTTTCATGAAACCGAATGTACGCGCACGGCTCAACTCGTTACAGAATATGGTTTCGTTAATGTCAGAAGCAAACCGCTGACGTCCGATTGCTTCGCATTCAAAATCAATTTCCACTTCGAAACGCGTTCCTTCGTAGGGGATGAACTCACCCCATGAAGCACCCATGTCAACGCGCACAGGCTTGTTTACGCGAATGTAACAACGGCTGGCTGCAAGCGAAACAAGACCTGCTGACTTGATGGCTTCAACGAATACCGCTGAACTACCGTCCATGACAGGAACTTCAGCGCCATCCAGCTCGACGATGACATTATCAACATCAAGTGCGCGTAGCGCCGCCATAAGGTGTTCAATCGTGGCAGCATGTGGGCCATTCAGCTTGCCAAGAACCGTGCAAAGATCGGTTGCACCTACAGAGCCAAGGTTTGCAGGAAGATCGACGGAATTGCCGTTTTGATCGTTTACATTGAAGATTATTCCGGTATCGGCCTCAGCAGGCTGCAATACCATGGTGACTTCCTGACCAGAGTGAACGCCTATTCCGGCAAAT
>JBCCYR010000033.1:0-12922 GCA_039189355.1 Pseudomonadota bacterium | reverse complement strand
CTATCCGACCGAATCTAAGACCTGCCCCAAATTGGTATAGGGTATTGTTCAAAATATGCTTTTGCCAAAACTCAATGTCTGTGGCATCCACATCAAGCTCATTCTGAATTATGAAACTCTCACCATCGTTTGTATTAAGTTCGATATCATCTGAATCGGGGTCGAAATCGATTTCAAAAAATTCTGGCCCGGTATCCGTTACTGTCAGCGATGTGTCTCCAGACATATTGAAATGTCCAATAGACACGCCAAGTCCGTCTGCTCTTTCAAAGCCAATCCATGCCCGCCATGCCATCTCTTGATCCCAGTCGAAACTAAAAATTTCCAGATCTGAGAGTGGGCCTGAATTCTGATTGCCAGTCGCTATGTCGGCTTCAAAATGAGGCTGGAAAGACTGACCTTTGATACCGATAAACGTGCCTTCGGTCACGATATCGTCTGCTTTGGCGTGTGGTGCGGATGCCAAATAAATCGCTACACCGGCGCCAAACAATAAGCTGGATGTTAGTGAGGTAGTATTTCTCAGCGATTTTACGCCTACTTTGTCCGTCCCCATATTAAACCAAACTCCCCGAAAACCGTTGCCGCTGACAAAAAGCAAAAAACGCCTTGTTGACATCCCAATCTTGTAGAAATCCAGAGACGAAATAGAGTTCATGAGGGAAAGATCTAAAACGAATCTACATCACAGATTTATCTCACTTGGCATAGTTCGAATTTGAAAACAGTCATTCCCCATGTGGGGTATAGGGCGCATTAAAGTTCGAAATGTTGCAACAAAGACATATGTGAATGTTAGCGGTTGGTCTCTGGTATAAGCTATGAAAGTCAGCTTTGTCCGCACAGCAGACATTGCACTGCCTATGCGAAGTTTGATTTTGATATCATCGGTCTATTGTACCCAGTACAATCACCTTCAATGTAGCTAGCAAGTCTTCCAGATGTTCCTGGCTCTCAGCCTTGGCCTTGTGTCCCATTGCTGTATGAACCACAAAATCAGCCAGACGATTAACCGATAATTCAACAGGGGCGTTTTGTGGAACGTGAGAAGAAAGCAGCATGGTCATGGCTTCGCTAAAACGCCGTTTGCTTTCGGCCATTTCTTCGCTGGCTGAGTTTTCCAGCGCCTCCATGATTTCCCCACCATGTGGTGTTTTGTGAATGAGCTCATAGGGTTTGCGGGCGAAATGATCGAATGCCAGTTCCAATCCGGCTTCCAGGTTTCTGCCTGATGTCATGTGGTCTCTCAGGCTGATGCAGGTTTCTTCGATATGTCCCTGAATCAGTGCGCGCAGAATCGCTTCCTTGTTTGCAAACGCATTGTAAAGCGTTTGACGCGCAACACCGGCCTCTGACGCAATGTCATTCATCGTCGCGCGTTTCACCCCATAACGGGCAAACACGTTGAAAGCAGCGCCAAGGATTGTTTTTTCTCTATCCAGCATGATTTTCTTATTGACAAAATATGTCAAAATGTCAATTATGGACAATAAGATGAATTTTGTACAATAGGTCTAATTGAACCAGCCTATGCGTTGCCTATATGCCGGCATAATGTGCGTGTAAGATACAAACCTGTTTACCCAGCTCGGAGAACATCATGAAACTCAACATCAATAGCCGCCTGGTGGAAGTCGGTGACGATCCTGAAATGCCGCTTCTTTGGGCGTTGCGGGACATCGCTGGTATGAAAGGAACGAAATTTGGTTGCGGCATTGCCGTCTGCGGTGCGTGCACGGTGCATGTTGATGGCATCCCTACACGTTCCTGCCAGTTACCAGTTGGGGATGTAGACGGTCCGGTTACAACCATTGAGGGCATTGGAAACAAAGAAAATCTCCATATCGTTCAGCAGGCCTGGATTGATGAGCAGGTTCCCCAGTGCGGTTACTGCCAGTCCGGGCAGATCATGGCTGCGGTAGCGCTTCTTGACGAAACACCAGACCCGACTGATGAAGACATTGATGATGCAATGACCAATCTCTGTCGCTGCGGAACCTATCCGCGCATACGGTCCGCAATCAGGCGCGCTGCTGAAAACATGAAGCAGGAGGCATAAGCCATGGGTATTGCAAAAATTGCTCGCAGAACCTTCCTGATTGGTGCGGCCGCGATCGCTGGCGGCGTTGCTGTTGGTTATTATTATGTAAGCCGCCCTTACGACAATCCGCTGGAAAAAGACCTTGCCGAGGGCGAGGTGACCTTTAACCCGTATATCAAGATTGCCGAGGACAACACCGTAACCGTCATCACTCCACGCGCTGAAATGGGGCAGGGCATTCATACATCCCTTGCCGCACTTGTCGCCGAAGAGCTTGACCTGACACTGGATGATATCGAAGCCGAACACGGCATGGCCGACTGGGCATATTTCAATGGCGGCATGCTGGAAGACGGGGTTCCGTTCGCGTTTTTCAATGAAAGCTTCATGGCCGAGACCATGCGGACTGCCATGCCCATGGTGGGCAAGGTGCTGGGTTTGCAGGTCACCGGTGGCTCATCCTCAATCAAGGATGGCTTTGACAAGATGCGTCAGGCCGGTTGCGCAACCCGTTACATGCTGCTTGAAGCGGCTGCGAAAGAATTTGGCGTAGACAAATCAACCCTGAAAATTGAGGGCAAGTCCGTTGTCGATCCGGCTTCCGGCAAGGCATTGGAGTTCGGCAAGCTTGCGGCTGCTGCTGCCAGCCTCGAAATGCCAAGCGAACTGGTTTTGCGCGAACAGAAAGACTGGAAATTGCTTGGCAAGTCCCAGCCCCGCGTCGACATTCCTGACAAGGTGACAGGCGGCCACATATTCGGAATTGATGTTGATCTTCCGGACATGGTTCATGCCACCGTGAAAATGTCGCCCCGTTTCTGGGCAAAAGCGAAATCCTATGATGAAGCGCCGGCATTGGCGGTTCCCGGCGTTCAGAAAGTTGTACCCCTGGAAACCCAGACCGGAAACGGTTTCGGCATCATCGCGGATACAACCTGGGCTGCTTTCAAGGGTGCGGAAGCACTCGAAGTGGAATGGGAAGAAGCCTCTTACCCGAAAACCAGTGATGCCATGTTCGAAGTGATCGAAAAGGCACTCGAAACCGAAGCCGATCAGTCCCTGCGGGACGATGGTTCGGTAGAGACTGCTTTTGCAGATGCACCACGCGAAGAGCTTCTGGAAGCAGATTACAAGGTGCCATGGCTGGCTCATGCCTGTCTGGAGCCGATGAACGCCACCGCTCAATTCAGGGATGGTGTTTTGTCTGTCTGGGCGCCGACCCAGGCCCCAACGATCATACAGATGATCTGTGCAGGGCAGGTGGGCGTCGAATCTTCTGATGTCCGCGTTCACACGACAAAACTCGGTGGCGGGTTTGGCCGTCGTGGTGAAGTTGATTTTCCGATTTATGCGGTGGAACTGTCCAAGCATACCGATGGCCGTCCGGTGAAAGTCACCTGGAGCCGTGAGGAAGATACCCGCCATGACACATACCGTCCCGCGGCTATGGGCAGGATGAAGGCGCGCGTAAAGGAAGGCGGGTTACCGACAGCATTTGACATGCACCTTTCGTCACCATCCATTATCCAGAGCCTGATGGACAGAACGTTTCCAGGCCAGTCACCTGCGGGGCCTGACAATACGATGGAACATGGTGCCTTTGACCAGCCTTATACAATTCCGAATTATCGCGTACGCGCGAGCAAGGCTGATTTGCCTGTTCCTGTTGGTTTCTGGCGTTCGGTTGGCAATTCCTACAATGGCTGGTTCCATGAAAGCTTCATGGATGAGATCGCTGAAAAGGCCGGCATGGATCCGCTCGACATGCGCCTTG
This sequence comes from Pseudomonadota bacterium, assembly GCA_039189355.1. Taxonomy (GTDB): domain Bacteria; phylum Pseudomonadota; class Alphaproteobacteria; order Rhizobiales; family Rhizobiaceae; genus JAALLB01. Next base: position 9,107 of record JBCCYR010000033.1, on the reverse strand, counting down.
AACTGATGAAGGATTATCCGGCGGCAATCGGCGCATTGAAGAAAGTTGCCGAGATGTCCGGATGGGGCCGTGAAATGCCGGAAGGCAAGGGACTGGGTCTGGCACATGTCCTTTCCTTCGGCACCTGGGTTGCGATGGTCGTCGAGGTCACCAACGAAGACGACGAAATCAAAATTGACAACGTCTGGGCAGCAACCGAAATCGGCACTGCCATCGACCCGAGCATCGTGAAGGCGCAGATCATGTCCGGCATCGTTTTTGGGCTTTCCTCGGCACTGGGTCAGGAAATCAACTTCGAGGACGGTGAAGTGGTGGAAGGAAACTTTGACGAGTTCGATTCCATGCGGATGAATCAATGTCCGGACATACACGTGGAACTGCTTGAAACCTATCATAAAACCGGTGGAGCAGGGGAGCCTGGTACCCCACCAAGCATCCCGGCACTTGCCAATGCTATCTATGCAGCAACCGGCACGCGCATCCGCACCATGCCGCTGAGCCATGAAGTGGATTTTGTATCCTGAGTTTAAAGCAAACCGAGGTTCGCCAGTTCGACCCGAAGCTGGGGCGGCAGGGCATTCACACCCGAATGTCCCTTGCCAATGTCTGAAGGTGCATCGCCCGGTTTGAGATACCGCCAGCCCTGAAACGCGCGTCTCGGTTGCCATTCTGTCAAAATCAGTCTTGGTTCCAGAATGAGGTCGCAACGCCGGATACCTTGCGGGTCGGTAAAGGGGCGGATGTCAGCGAGATGCTGGCGGGCCTGCACATTACCCTTGATGACCCAGTAGAGCGAACCGCCATCGAGCAGTTCATCCATGCGTTTTGGGATCATGCGGGTGGTGTGCCGCTGAACAAGTTCTTCCCCCTTGCGGCGGCGCTCATCCTGGCAATGGTCAATCCAGGCCTGCAGTTCCTCAACTGCAGACACACCAACACACAATTTCAGAAGATTAAGCGCCATGCAGATAATCTAAGGCGCAGCGCGATCAAGTGCCAGTGACGCTTCTCAGCATTCCACAACATTCACGGCGAGGCCGCCCTGGCTGGTTTCCTTGTAGCGGGTGTTCATGTCCTTGCCGGTTTCAAGCATGGTCTTGATGCAGGCGTCCAGAGAAACGAAATGCGTGCCATCACCCCGCAAAGAGAGTGCTGCAGCTGATACCGCCTTGATAGCGCCCAAGCCATTGCGTTCGATACATGGCACCTGAACCAGTCCGCCGATCGGGTCGCAGGTCATGCCAAGATGGTGTTCAAGCGCAATTTCCGCAGCATTCTCGATCTGCTCCGGTGTGCCGCCCATGATCGCAGCCAGACCGCCTGCAGCCATGGCTGAGGCTGAACCCACTTCCCCCTGACAGCCTACCTCCGCGCCCGAGATGGAGGCATTCTGCTTGATGATCCCGCCAATTGCAGCAGCGGTCAGCAGAAAGTCTTCGATCTGTTCCTGCGTTGTCTCCGGAAAGAATTTGAGGTGATACATCATCACGGCTGGGATAACGCCCGCCGCACCATTGGTTGGCGCGGTGACGACGCGGCTTCCGGCAGCGTTTTCCTCATTGACGGCCATTGCAAACACCTGCAGCCATTCATTTGCTGCAATCGGGTTGAGGCGGTTTACGCCCCATTCATTGTTCAGCTGCTCCACAATGGCAGCTGACCGCCGCTTCACATCCAGGCCACCGGGTAGAATGCCGTGCTGCCGGACACCGCGTTCGCAACACGACCGCATCGCATCCCAAACCCGGGCGAGGCCGAATTTTAGGTCTTTGGCTGCCATCGAGCAGGTTTCATTCGCCCGCTTCATGTCTGCTATGGAAAGACCGGATGAACCGGCCATTTCCAGCATTTGAGCTGCATTTTCAAACGGATAGGGCACACGGTCCGCGCGGGTCGATTTAAGTTCCTCATATTCGCGCAGGCTTTTCTCATCAACGACAAAGCCGCCGCCAACCGAATAATATTCTTTTTTCAAAAGGAGTTGCTCATCCTGCGACCAGGCTTCGAAGGTCATGCCGTTCGTGTGGAGCGGCAGGAGAACGTCATAGTCGAAAATGAGATCGGTTTTCGGATCAAATTGGTATCCGGGGTGATCCGGTGGAGATACTTTCTTTTCCGCATTGACCTTTTCAATAATCGTTTCCACCTGATCGGGGTCAACGGATGAAGATTTCTCGCCACACAATCCGAGAATGATGGCCTTGTCTGTCGCGTGGCCTTTGCCGGTAAACGCCAGCGAACCGTGCAGCCGAACGCAAATTCTGGTCGCAATGTCCCCCTCACGCCGCGGCCATTGGCCGTTAAGCAGTTCATCGAGAAAGTATTCAGCGGCAATCATCGGCCCCATCGTATGTGAAGAAGAGGGGCCTATACCTATCTTGAACAGCTCAAAAACAGACAAAAACATTGAGATATCTTCCGTTTTTCAAACTATACTAACAAAAAAGGCTGGTCTTGCGACCAGCCTTTTTTTGTACAACTGAAAATTTTTTATTGTGCGGCGATTGCTACGACCTCAGTTCCGTTGAAAAGACCGGTTATCAGCATCAGGCCCACGAAAACGCAAATTGCAACGCCCGCCACATACCATACGGATGGTTCAGATTTTTCTTCGATCATGATTTCCCTGTTCAAAAATCAACCCCTCTTCCGGGAGCCGTTGTTTAAGCTGAGATATTGGTTTGGAGACAGCAGCGCAAGGAAAATCTGGATTATCCAACGCAAAGCAGCCATGCGCCCGATGCATGGCGAAAATGTGTTCCAATATTGGCAGACGTAGTAATGGAATCCCTGTCAAATGCCCAAATTACTGCTAAAGCTTCATCCAAATGAAACAGATACACCAGCCTAACACAATCGACCTGCTTCTCCTGCTGCTGATTGCACTGATATGGGGCTCCGCATTCACGTCCATAAAGCTTGCACTCGATGACATGGGGGCCATGTGGACGGCAGCCATCCGTGTGTTCGTGGGGTTTTTGGCCTTGCTGCCGTTTTTTGCCTTTCAGATGCGGTTCCCGTCTTCACGCAAGATATTTGGTCTGATTTCGATCGTTGCATTACTGAACATGGTTATCCCGTTCATTTTGATTTCCTGGGCAATGAAACACATCGAAGCGGGGATCGGCTCGCTGTTGCTGGGCACAACCCCTTTCATTGCAATGGTAATCGGACATTTCACAACTAGAGACGAACGCATAACGCCGCTCAAGATATTTGCAGTATTCCTTGCGGTCAGTGGTATCTTGGTGCTTGTCGGTGCAGATGCGATTGCCGGTCTTGGTGCTGCGGCAATCTGGGCGCAATTATCCATAATCGTCGCGGGCGCATGTTACGTCTGTGCAGGCTTTATCATGCGCCGGATTGACATGCCGCCTATCGCGTTTACAACCTTTGCGCTTGGGGCAGGCTCGTTGATGCTTGTCATCCTCGCCTTTATGCTCTCCGGACCGCCTAACATGTCACCCGATACAGATACAGTGTATGCATTGCTGTGGTTGGGTATTTTCCCCACCGGTTTTGCGTATGTGATGCGCTATTTTCTGGTTCAAAGGGTGGGGGTCTCCACCTTTGCACTGGCAATGAACACCGTGCCGATTTTTGGTATTATCATTGCCGCAATCCTGCTTGGCGAGGTTATCGAATGGTCAACGCTCACGGCACTGGCACTTGTTCTCACGGGCTTGCTGGTTGCAAGAAATGATACGGCAGCCAAGAAACAGGGACAGGCCGGGTGACGAATGCTGCAAGAATAGAGTTGCTGGATTTTGCAAGAGGTGTCGCACTTGTTGCGATGACGGTTTTCCATTTTGCGTTTGATCTGGAACTCTTCGGCGTCAAGGAACCCGGTTTTATATCTCAGCCGCACTGGAAGTATTTCGCAAGATCAATCGCTACCAGCTTTCTCTTTCTTGCCGGTTTCAGTCTTTACCTTGCGCATTGCAATGGCATCAGGTGGGGTAACTGGCGCTGGCGCATGGCGAAGATTATTGCAGCAGCGCTCGTGATTACCGTTGCAACCTATTTTGCAACACCAAACCAGTACATCTTCTTTGGCATACTGCATGCAATCGCGTTTGCCAGTGTCGCTGGTTTGTTGTTTTTCCGGTTTCCTTGGTGGTCGCTGGTTTTGCTCGCCGGGCTGGTTTTCTCAACGCGTTTCTGGGCCAGAACTGAACTGCTGGATGCGCCTTGGTGGTTCTGGACGGGCCTGTCCCAGGTGACACCGATATCCAGCGATTATGTTCCGGTGTTTCCATGGTTCTCGGCGCCGTTGCTTGGTATCGCAATGGCAAAACTCTGTATGGATCGGGGCTGGTTAGAAACACTTGCCATTCCCAAACTGACTTCCGGCCCTTCCAGATTGTTGAAATTCATGGGGCGGAACAGTCTGGTTTACTACCTGCTCCATCAACCGGTCATGATCGCGCTACTGCTTGGGGTTCTATATGCAAGCGGCCAGCTGGCTCTCTAAGCCTCAACGCTGGTATTTGATGAAAGGGGTCAGCTTTGCAACCTTGTCATACAATGCGCGCCCGGCTTCATTAAAGTCCTGGGTCAACCAGTATACGGTTTCGGCATCTGCGTCATCTGCTGCCTTGTAGACTGCTTCAATCAGCGCACGGCCCACACCCTTGCCACGAGCCTCTTTGGCGGTGAACAGGTCATTGAGATAAATCCGCTGTTTTTCCGACCAGCAGGAACCGTGAAACAGGTAATGGGTGAACCCCAGAATTTTACCATTCTCATCTGCCAAGAGACAAATCGGACCATCCTTGTGGTCAGCCATCAGGCGTTCCCACAAACTGTCTGTTACATGATCCAGATTGGTTTCGTAAAACTCCTGATAACCTTTCCAGAGAACTTCCCACTGGTCACGGTCAGGTTCAGTTGCTTTTCGGATTTTGATCGTCATGCATCAGGTTCCGACACCAAGTTCAGCCATTCTGGCAAGGCTTTGTTCTTCCACCTGATCCAGTTCAGCGATGGTTTCATCAATGTCCCTGCGCTTTTGAAGCAGCATGTCGCGTTTTTCGCTCACCCGCTGTACGAGCAGTTTCAACTGTCCATGTTCACCTGGCGGTTCCTTGTACATCTGCATGATTTCGCGAATTTCAGCGATGGAAAAGCCAAGCCTCTTGCCGCGCAGGATAAACATCAGCAAACGGCGGTCAGAAGGCTTGAAAAGCCGGGTCCGGCCCCGACGAACCGGTGTGATAAGACCTTCATCCTCATAGAAGCGGATGGTTCTCGTGGAAATGTCAAATTCCCGGGTAAGCTCTGTTATTGAATAATAATCCTTGATATCAGCCGGTTCCACACTTTAATTCCCTGCATGCATGCAAATTGACTTACGTAAAAGTAAAATATGTTGGGAAAGTGCATCTGTTTCAATGCGAAAGCAAGCCATAAATAAACCGGTCAACTGATTTCACAAGCCAAACCACCATGCTGCCAACCACAGGAAGGCGAAAAACCCAACCACATCGGTCACCGTTGTCACAAAAACGCTTGAAGCAATGGCAGGATCCACATCCAGTTTGTCGAGGCCTATCGGTATCAAAATGCCGGAAAGGGCCGCGCAGATCATATTGATGATCATGGCAGCACCTATGATAAGGCCCAGGCTAGAATTGGCGAACCATAGTGCAGCGATCAGTCCGATCAGTACGGCAAAAAAGATGCCATTGAGAATGCCGACAAGAAATTCGCGTCTGATCGTTCTAAACATGTTGTAGCTATCGATATCCTTGGTTGCCAGCGCGCGAACCGCGACCGTCATGGATTGGGTGCCTGCATTGCCGCCCATGGACGCAACAATTGGCATCAATACAGCAAGTGCCACCATCTGCTCTATGGTGGCATCAAAAAGCCCGATAACAACGGATGCAAGAATTGCCGTAATCAGGTTCAGAAAAAGCCAGGTAAAACGGGATTTTGTAATGTCCAGGACGCTGTCAGACAGTTCCTCATCGCCAACACCGGCGAGACGCTTGATGTCTTCGTCATGCTCCTGGTGGATTACATCCACCATGTCATCAATGGTCAGTACACCAACAAGCCTTTCCGCATCATCAATGACCGCTGCAGAGAGCAGGTCATACTGTTCAAAAATTCTTGCCGCTTCTTCCTGGTCAACATTGGCATCAATCGGATAGACATTGTCTTCTGTAATGTCATCAATCTTGACGTTGCGTTTTGTCCGCAACAGGCGGTCGAGCGCAACATATCCGCTCAGCTTGTAGGAAGCATCTATAACAAAAATCTCGTGAAACCGGTCTGGCAGATCTTCATCTTCCCGCATGAAATCAATGGTCTGCCCCACCGACCAGTATGGCGGAACTGCGATGAATTCCGTTTGCATGCGGCGGCCTGCGGTTTCTTCCGGATAGTCCAGCGAACGCTTGAGCCGCAACCGCTCTTCAGAAGGAATGTTGGCGAGAATTTCCTCTTGATCCTCTTCCTCCATGTCTTCCAGAATGAAAACAGCGTCGTCAGAATCAAGTTCCTGAACGGCCTCTGCAACCAGTGCATTGGGAAGTTCATTTACGATCTGCAGCCGGACGGCTTCATCCACTTCGGTAAGGGAAGCAAAATCGAAGCGATCTCCTGTCAGTTGCACAAGTCTGGAACGCTCGTCCGCATCAAGTGCTTCGAGAACATCACCCAGTTCCGATTCGTGCAGAGGCTCAATCAGATCGGAAAGCCAGTTTTCGTTCCCGGCCTCAATCAGTCCACGCAGTTGGGATACAAACTCACGGCGAACCACATCATCTTCCGTGTAAACGGAACTGGTTTTTGAGTTGGCTGAGCTGGTTTCGCCGATTTCTTTCTCTGCGTTGCCTTCTGACATACCCCGGAATCACCCTGTTTCCAGATTCAAATCATCATCTTTGCCTAAGACCTTGCAAAACAAAATACAATGCCGGTTTGGCAAGCTAAGCCAGAAAATATCAGGCAGCAGACAGGCGTTCCAGTTTGATGGGACGCGTCTTGCCATCCGGGCCGTTTGTCATGGCGATATCCATCGGGCAGGCAGAAACAACAACAAGCAAATCGGCTTCAGCGCGCATGTCAATGTATTGGCCGGCTTCAACGGCTGGAGGAATGATGGCTATGTTGCCGTCAGAACCTATTTCAACATTCTGAAAAATATTGAGTGGCGAAGGCAATTCATGAGCTGTGACACCTGCTTCATTCATTGCAATACAGAAATTTTCTGCACAGGAACGGTGATAGCCTTCATGGCCAAGGAGTTCATAGCGGCGTGGGTCACAAGCTGACATCAGAAGATCATGGCTGCCGGATGACGTATCTTTAGTAATTGTGAGCATTGCGTGGCGCCGGTTGGAAAACAGCTGGTCGCCTGTTGCGGGAACCAGTTTTTCAAGTGTCGAACGGGTGTGTTCTGCAGACAGGAATTCATTCGTGTCATCTTGAAGAAATGCCCAGAAATCACAAACCTGGGATCCTTCAATACAGGTGATGCGAACGTGCTCACCGTTGGCAATGTGCATATGCGCGCCAAAGCCGCCTTCTACGATGATTTCCTGTTTAGTCTGCGTCTGCATGATTTCCTTGCCTTGGTCAGGACAACAACCAGCCGCCATCCACATCAATCGTTGTGCCGGTTACAAACTCGTTCTGAACCATGAACACAATCGCCTGAGCAACTTCGTCAGGTGTGCCGGCGCGTTTGATCAGATTGTTTGCGGTCATTTTCTTGTAAAACGCTTCTCTTTCCGAGCCTTCAAGTGCAACCATCGGCGTATCAATCTGGCCCGGTGAAACAATGTTTATGCGACGGGGTGCAATTTCAGGTGCAATGGCACGCACAAACGCTTCAACTGCGCCACCAACAGATCCGATTGCAGACTGGCCAGGCTTCGTCTTGCGGGCAGGGGAGCCGCTGACGAGTACAATCGTGCCGTCGTCACTCATGTGATGGGCGCCATAGCGCACGACATTTGCGTAACCCCACAACTTGTCAAAGGAGCTTTTGTAGCCTTCCATGTCCATCTCCAGAAACGGACCAACCGCTCGTGTACCACCGGTTGCAGCGCTGATCAGAATTTCAAATGGAGCCAGTGCTGCGAACAGGTTCTCCAGCGCTTCGCCATCCCTGACATCACAGGCCTTGAGTGAAATGCCGTCCGGCAGTTCTCCTGCCTTTGAGGGATCACGGCTGATTGCAACCACGTTGGCACCAAGTGCTGCCAGTTGTTTTGCTGCAGCCAAACCGATACCTGATGTGCCGCCAAAAACGATTGCTTTTTTGCCTGAAACGTCCATTCTCAAACCCTTTTCTTCTGCTAGCTCGTCATTACCCGAGACATATCCTGTTCGTTCTGAGAGAGCTTAAATTTCCCTGCTTGTCAAACCATGGAAAATTTCAGTCGAGAAAACCTGATTGTGCGATCAGGCTGGCCGTTGCAGGACTATATGCCATGGGAATGTCGTAGACCGTTGCAAGTCGCGCCAGCGCCTTTACGTCCACATCATGCGGGTGGGGGGTGAAAGCGGATCTGTAAAAAAGATCAGAAGGTCAATTTCTCCGGCGGCAATCTTTGCGCCGATCTGTTGGTCACCACCCATTGGCCCGCTTTTCATCAGGGTCAGGTTGAGAGAAGGGCATGTCCCGGCAATAACGCCACCGGTTGTTCCAGTGCAGAAGAATTGATGCGGCTCAAGCTGGATTTCATGGGATTTTACCCATTTGGCGAGGTCATCTTTTTTGTCATCTTGGGCGATGAGGGCGATGCGTTTTGCTGGCATTGAAACGTGGTCGCATTTATTTCATTCAATGCTTCTTGTTACATGCCCGTGTGACATCTGGATTGCACACGGGCATGCTCTGCTTGTCCACTGTTAGAGGGAGCGGATCATTTCCTCGCGGGCATATTCGAACATGCCGGCATCTTCGAGCAGAAAGTTGTCAAGGTTTTGCAGTTCCGCCAGATTGCGTTTGCGCTGTGCGTGGTCCTGCATCATTCGGCGGGTCGCAGAAATGGGTCCTGACAATAGGCTGCGAAAGCCTGAATTGCGTCTCAATTTAGTCATTTTGTAACTCCTTAACCCTTAGATTAAATGTAAGGTGGTTGTCTGAT
>JBCCYR010000032.1:0-13108 GCA_039189355.1 Pseudomonadota bacterium | reverse complement strand
CGGCTCTCCAAGCATGATCGAACAGGCACCATCTTCGAGCAGGCATTTCGAATGCACAGACAAATCCGAACCAGAGAAGAACAACCCTGTATCATCGGAAAAGGCTGCAGCGACGCGACTGACAAGTGGTATGCCTGTTCCTGCTTCCTTAACGCCCAGTGAGGCATATTTGGCATCGGCCAACAGTCTTGTGACCAGATTAATCGCTTCTTCGTCAGTTTCCCTGACAGGGTTTGTTTTCTCAGGCATACAACCTCATTTCCTAGTTCACATCCTCTCCTGCGATCTATATACAAAACAAAATTTGATTGGAGGAGAATTTTCCATGCTCGGACAAATGATGGAGCAGCAATTGCTGATTTCCAGCATCATTGATCATGCTGCACGTTATCATGGCGATACGGAGATTGTGTCTGTTAACACAGATGGCAGCAAGCACCGCACAAACTATGCTTCAATACAATCCCGGGCAAAACAAGTGGGTTCCGCAATTACAAAACTGGGGTTCTCAAGGTCTGAGCGTGTCGGAACACTTGCATGGAACAACCACCGCCATCTGGAACTTTATTACGGAATTTCCGGTGCGGGATTTGTCTGTCACACGGTTAACCCAAGGCTTTTCCCCGAAGAACTCATTTACATAATCGGACATGCTGAAGACAAGATCGTTTTCTTCGATGCAACTTTCATTCCGCTGGTAGCAGGAATCAGGGACAAGCTTCCCGGTGTACAGAAATGGATTTTGATGGAAGCGCGGGATGAGGCGCTTGCTGCCGAACATCCTTGGATAGGGTTTTATGAAGAGTTCATCGCAGAGGGCGATAGCGGCTTCGAATGGCCACTGTTCGACGAAAACGAAGCTTCATCACTGTGTTATACGTCCGGCACAACCGGTCATCCAAAGGGTGTTCTTTATTCACATCGCTCGACTTTGTTGCATGCCATGATGTCCGCGACACCGGATGTCATGGGTTTCTCTGCCCGCGATTGCCTGCTTCCGGTTGTTCCCATGTTCCATGTTAACGCCTGGGGCTCACCTTATGCAGCTGCAATCGCAGGCGCAAAAATCGTCATGCCGGGCCCCGGTCTGGACGGTAAAAGCCTGGCCACACTTTTCAATGATGAAAAGGTTACGATCTCCGCGGGCGTCCCGACAATCTGGGCGGGCCTGATCCAGTATTTGGAAGAGAGCGGAACAATGCTGCCGCACATGAACCGCACTGTGATAGGCGGTTCAGCATGCCCGCCATCCATGATCGACAAGTTCCGTGATGTGTACGAAGTTGATGTTCTGCACGCCTGGGGCATGACCGAGATGTCTCCGCTTGGAACCGTAAACCATCTCAAGAACAAGCATCTGGATTTAAGCGACGAAGACCAAAAGGAAATCCGCCTCAGTCAGGGCCGCCCACCCTATGGGATGGAACTCGCTATATTTGATGATGAGTTCAACCAGTTGCCAAACGACGGTGAGGCACAGGGCAATCTTCATTGCCGTGGACCGTGGGTTTTGAGTGATTACTTCCTTGCGGAAAAAGATACCACTTTAAACCAGGGCTGGTTCCATACAGGAGATGTGGCAACGCTGGATGAAGACGGGTTCATGATTATCCGCGACCGTTCCAAGGACATCATCAAATCTGGCGGCGAATGGATTTCAACGGTCGAACTGGAAAACATTGCGGTTGGTCATCCTGCAATTGCATCAGCAGCGGCAATTGCCGCCAGACACGAGAAATGGGACGAGCGCCCTGTCATCATCGCAGTCAGAAATTCAGGAACAGAAGTTTCCGAGGAAGACGTGATCAACTACTACGATGGCAAAATCGCCAAATGGCAAATTCCGGACAAAGTCATTTTCGTGGACGCCCTGCCATTGGGTGCCACCGGCAAAATCCTCAAGAAAGAATTGCGGGAAGAATATGGCGATTGTCTCGTGGGATAACGGGTAATGACCGACAAAAAGTCTGGAGCGCATTGGAGTTTCTGGATCATCGGCATTCTTGCACTAATCTGGAACGTTCTGGGCATGGGAAATTTCTTGAGTCAACTCGACCCTGAAACGGTCTCCTCAATGCCGGAATCCCATCGTGCCTTGATCGAAAACCGTCCGTTGTGGGGAACAATTGCTTTTGGCTTAGCAGTATTCGGCGGAGCTCTGGGTTGCTTGCTGCTTTTATTGCGTCAGCGCTTGGCAGTTCCGGTTTTGCTGCTTTCTTTTATTGGCGTTATTGTACAATTGATCCCATCATTGATAGTCATGGGTTCCGGCGTTCGGTTCTCCACTTTCGAAATCATTCTTGCATTTCTCATGCCGGTTGTCGTGGCATTGTTTCTGATTTGGTACGCAAGGCTGAAGCTGGCGTAGCCAGTGCAATCAACCCTCGATTGACGTTAACGTAACTTGTTGCTTTTTCGCTCATACATTGTATAGGGGTTGGTGAATTTTAATATCCAATCCTTGGAGGAAGAGACATGAGCCTGGATTCAGCATTCGAAGCAATTTCAAGCAAGGTAAGCGGCGGCAGCGGAATTGGCGCGACAGTCAAATTCGATTGCGGCGATGCCGGTTGCATTTTCATTGATGGCAATTCAACACCACCAACTGTTTCACAGGAAAATGCTGATGCAGACTGCACAGTGTCGTGCGATGCTGAAACCCTGGACAGCCTGATTGCCGGTGATTTGGACCCGACTGCAGCATTCATGCAGGGCAAAATCAAGGTTGATGGCGACATGAGCGTTGCCATGAAACTCAGCTCAATCCTTTAATCCGGATTTCAGCTTGATTTACCAAAGGGCGGCATTCATGCTGCCCTTTTTGTTTGCCATTTCAAAAGGGGAATTCGATGGCAGATCATGGATATGAAGCCGGACGCCTGAACCTGCCATTCGTCGGCTTTGCCACGTTTGGCAAAAACCCGATTTGTGAGGATTGGGACAAGATCGATGCCGATATTGCAATCCTGGGTGCCCCCTTTGATTTCGGAACCCAGTATCGCAGCGGCACCCGTTTCGGCCCAAGAGCAATACGCGAAGCCTCAACGCTGTTTTCATTTGGTCATGCCGGGGCATATGATCATGAAGATGACGCCGTTTACCTGCCGGGCAGGGTGAAAATTGTCGACTTGGGTGATGCGGACATTGTTCATACAAACACCGAAAAAAGCCATGCCAATATCGAACTCGGCGTCCGCAAGGCACTTGCATCAGGCGCACTGCCGGTTGTGCTGGGCGGTGATCACTCGGTGAACATCCCTTGCATACGCGCATTTGATGATCAGGAGCCGTTCCACCTTGTCCAGATTGATGCGCATCTGGATTTTGTGGATGTCCGCCATGGTGTTCGTCATGGTCATGGAAACCCAATGCGCCGCGCAGCCGAGAAGGATTACGTGACAGGGTTGAGCCAGATCGGCATCCGCAATGTTTCCTCCACTGCAAAAGAAGGATATGAGGATGCCCGTGCCATGGGCTCGGACATTCTTTCCGTCCGCCAGTTTCGAAAGCTCGGCGTGGAACAAGTTCTGGAACGCATCCCCCGTGGAACCCGCTATTACGTTACAATAGACATTGACGGTTTTGACCCCTCCATCGCACCGGGAACGGGAACGCCAAGCCATGGTGGCTTTCTGTATTACGAAGTGCTGGAACTCCTGCAAGGACTGTCGAAGCGGGGAGATGTTATCGGTATCGACCTTGTGGAAGTTGCACCCGATTATGACCATACGGGTTCTACATGCTTCCTTGCAGCCCAAATCCTGTTGAACTTTCTTGGCTTCATTTTTCATGAACGGGTCAAAGATAAACCATGATTTCACTCCCAGTGAAGAATTATGACTTTCCCATTGACGTTGACGTCACAAACATGTTCAGTACGGCCTTGGAGGAAATGCAGAAAACAAGAGAATAATCTCGACCTGCATAGGGAGCAGAGTACCACCGCATGGCAGATAGCAATTCGGCCCCGAACACATCCTATGTTCGGTTTGAGAATGTACAGAAGAGTTACGATGGTGAAACGCTGGTCGTAAAAGATCTGAACCTTGATATCCAGAAAGGCGAGTTTGTAACCATGCTTGGGCCGTCAGGGTCTGGCAAGACAACCTGCCTTATGATGCTGGCCGGGTTTGAACCCGCCACCCATGGCGAGATTTTCCTCGATAACAAGCCGATCAACATGGTGCCGCCGCACAAGCGTGGCATTGGCATGGTATTCCAGAACTACGCACTCTTTCCGCACATGACAGTTGCAGAAAACCTTGCATTTCCGCTCTCCGTGCGCGGCATGAGCAAGTCCGAACAGCAGGAGCGGGTTCAGCGCGTACTGGACATGGTGGAACTGCCGCAGATGGGCGGACGCCGTCCGGCCCAGCTTTCAGGTGGACAACAACAGCGTATCGCGGTTGCCCGCGCCCTCGTTTTCGAGCCCAATCTGGTTTTGATGGATGAACCGCTTGGCGCGCTGGACAAGCAGCTCCGCGAGCAGATGCAGTATGAAATCAAGCATATTCATGAAAACCTTGGTGTTACGGTTGTTTACGTGACCCACGACCAGACAGAAGCGTTGACAATGTCTGACCGGGTAGCGGTTTTCGAAGATGGGGTTATCCAGCAACTTTCATCGCCTGAATCTCTTTATGAAGATCCGCAAAATTCTTTCGTCGCCCAGTTTATCGGCGAGAACAACAAACTGAACGGAACAGTGCAAAAAATCTCCGGTGACATCTGCGACGTTAAACTTGATAACGGCACAGCCGTGAAGGCACAGAAAGTAAACGTGTCGGCCAAAGGCGACCGGACAACGCTTTCCTTAAGGCCGGAACGCGTTGAACTTGACCCGCCAAAATCCATGAAAAACGTGATCGACGGCAAGATTGAAGAATTGATTTATCTGGGCGATCATATTCGCGTGCGGATGAATGTCGCCGGAAACGACGAATTCATCGTGAAAGTTCGCAACCGGGGCGACCGGAAGCCATTGGCAGAAGGCGAAACAAAGAAAATCGGCTGGGCCAGTGAAGACTGCAAGGCACTAGACCTTGTAGCATAGGAAATTTGCACACAGGCACGGAGGATGCCTGCGTGTGATTAGAGATGTTCTGTTCATAGCGGAGCATGAAACCAAAGGGAGAAGACTATGAAACTCAAAAAACTAGCGCTTGCTCTTACAGCAACCGTGTTCGCATCTTCTGCGGCACTTGCTGAAGACATGACAATCGTGTCCTGGGGTGGAGCTTATTCCGCTTCTCAGAACAACGCCTATCACAAACCTTACATGGAAAAAAATCCAGGCGTAAACATCATCAATGACGAGTCTGCAGCGGAAGCTGTTGCCAAGCTGCGTGCGATGAACGAAGCCGGCAACGTGACATGGGATGTTGTTGACGTTGTTGCTGCGGATGCAATCCGTCTTTGTGACGAAGGCCTCGCAATGGAAATCGATCATGACTCCATGCTTGCTGCTGCGCCAGACGGCACACCTGCTTCAAAAGACTTCGGTGACCTCGTTGTTTCCGAGTGCTTCATTCCGCAGATCGTTTACTCAACCACGTTCGGTTACCGCACTGACAAGGTTGGCGCTACACCACCATCAGACGTTTGCGCAGTGTTCGACATGGCAGCGTATCCAGGCAAGCGCGCTCTTGAAAAACGTCCGATCAACAACCTTGAATGGGCTCTGCTCTGCGACGGCGTTGCAAAGGACAAGGTATACGACGTTCTTGGTACTCCTGAAGGCGTTGATCAGGCACTTGCCAAACTCGACACCATCAAGGATGACGTGATCTGGTGGTCAGCCGGCGCTGACACACCTCAGCTTCTTGCTGACGGTGAAGTGGTCATGGGTTCTACTTACAACGGTCGTCTTTTCGCTCTGATCGAAGAGCAGAAGCAGCCAGTAGCAATGCTTTGGGACGCCCAGGTGTTTGACCTTGACGGCTGGATTATTCCTACAGGTCTTTCAGACGAGCGTACAAAACGTGCTCTTGACTATGTCAAGTTTGCCACTGACACACAGCGCCTAGCGGACCAGGCCAAGTACATTTCTTATGGCCCTGCACGCGCCTCTTCTGCACCACTTGTTGGCAAGCATGAGACACTCGGCATCGACATGGCACCACACATGCCAACTGATCCAAACAACGCCAAGAACACATTCCTCTACAACTATGAGTTCTGGGCTGACAACCGCGACGATATCGACGCCAAGTTCCAGGCTTGGCTCGCCAAGTAATCGCGAGTTCAAACATGGGGATGGCAGAATTCTGCCATCCCTGACCATGATACCGGATACTTTTTCATGACCGATATGACCGCAGGCAAAAGTGGAGAGGTTCTCACAACACGTGATGGAACCCCGCTCAAAGCCGCACTGGCAAAGGCATTGCGCCGGGAAAAAATGCGCGCGATCTTGCTCATCGCACCTTTGCTGGTTTTCGTATTGCTCACATTCATCGCCCCCATCGCCGACATGCTTTTCCGGTCGGTGGAAAACCAGATTGTCGAGGAAACACTCCCCAGCACCGTTCAGGCTTTGGGAACGTGGAATCCTGATGAACAGGAAATCCCTGATGAACCGGTTTTCGAAGCCCTTTTCCAGGACATGAAAGTCGCTGTTAAAGAGAAAACCCATACCCAGGTCGGCTCCCGTCTTAACTATGAAAGCCCCGGAATATCCAGCCTGTTCAGGAAAACGGGACGCCAGATCAGACGAATGGACGAAGGCGACTACAAGGCCCAGTTTCTGGATGCCGACAAGCGTTGGGGCGAAGCAAACGTCTGGAAAACCATCAAACAGTTCAGCCCGACATATACGGACGGTTATTTTCTATCTGCAGTAGACCGGAAACGGTCAGATACCGGGATCGAGGCAAAACCCGAGCGGGAACAGATTTACATCTTCCTGTTCTGGCGTACGCTCTTCATGAGTATGGTGATTACATTCACCTGCATACTCTTGGGCTATCCGATCGCATTCCTGCTCGCCAACCTGCCGCTGCGCACGTCCAACATATTGATGATACTGGTTCTGCTACCGTTCTGGACATCATTGCTGGTAAGGACATCCGCCTGGAAAGTTCTCCTTCAGCAGCAGGGTGTCATCAATGAAACGCTCTATCAGCTTGGCCTTGTAGCCGATGACGGCAGGCTGGAACTGATCAACAACCAGACCGGCACAATCATTGCCATGACGCATATTCTATTGCCGTTCATGATCCTGCCGCTCTACTCGGTGATGAAAACCATTTCACCGTCTTATGTTCGGGCAGCAAAAAGCCTTGGTGCCAATGACTGGACGGCGTTCTGGCGTGTCTATTTTCCGAACACGGTTGCAGGCATCGGTGCCGGTTCCATTCTCGTGTTTATCCTGTCGATCGGCTACTACATTACACCGGAGCTGGTTGGCGGAACGTCTGGAACCTTTATCTCGAACCGGATTGCCTATCACATCTCGTCATCACTGAACTGGGGACTGGCTGCAGCACTTGGAACAATCCTGCTCGTAGTCGTTCTGGTGTTCTACTGGCTCTATGACAAGATTGTCGGCATCGACAACGTGAAACTGGGGTAACGCGATGTCCGGACTTCCTCCATATGCAAGCCCGTTACAGACGTTCTGGTACTATGCGTTCCGGGTGATCTGTGGCCTGATCTTTTTCTTCCTGATCTTCCCGATCATCGTGATCATGCCGCTTTCATTCAACTCCATTCCGTTTTTCACCTTCACGCGGGAAATGCTGACGCTGGACCCCGCAGGCTACAGCCTGGTTAATTATCAGGACTTCTTCACAAATCCGGACTGGCAAAGAGCGGTATGGAATTCGTTCCGCATAGCCCCGGTTGCAACCCTGCTCTCAACAGCCTTCGGTACGCTTGCAGCGATTGGACTGTCCCAACCTCACGTTCCGTTCCGCCGCGCCATCATGGCAATCCTTATTTCACCGATGATCGTGCCTCTAATCATCTCGGCTGCCGGCATGTATTTCTTTTATTCCCGCATTGGTCTGCAAGGCACTTATTGGGGAGTGGTTCTGGCTCACGCAGCACTTGGAACACCGTTTGTGATCATTACAGTGACCGCTACCCTCGTTGGATTTGACAAGAGCCTTGTACGCGCTGCTGCAAATCTCGGTGCCAACCCGGTTACCACTTTCCTACGCATTCAAATGCCGCTGATCATTCCGGGCGTTGTTTCCGGTGCGCTTTTCGCATTTATCACCTCCTTCGATGAAGTTGTGGTTGTGCTGTTTGTCGGCTCGTCCGGCCAAAAGACCCTGCCTTGGCAGATGTTCACCGGACTCCGCGAACAGATTTCACCAACGATCCTGTCCGTTGCCACGCTTATGGTGATCCTCTCTATCGCACTTCTTACAACGCTTGAATATTTGCGGCGGCGGTCCGAAAAACTCCGTGGGCTGTCACCGGGCTGATGTCACTCGAGCAAGACAGCATCGAACATTTCCGAGAGCTGATTGCACAGGCCTCCAACATGGTGATCCTGACGGGCGCAGGTATTTCAACCGAATCCGGCGTGCCCGACTTCCGGTCACCCGGCGGTCTTTGGGAGCAGTTCCGGATTGTCCAGTATGGCGAATATGTTGAGAGCGAAGAAGCCCGTATCGAGGACTGGCATCGCCGCTTTTACATGAAAGACCAGATCGGCGCAGTAGAACCAAATGTAGGTCACAAGAAGATTGCCGAATGGCTCAACTCGGGCAAGGCAAAATGTCTTGTTACCCAGAACGTGGACGGGCTGCACCAACGCGGCGGTGCACCCGCCGGAAAAATCATCGAAATTCATGGTAATGCAACAACCGCTTCATGCATCAGCTGCGGTTTGAACCGGGAAATGGATGATTGCCGGAAGGTCTTCGAAGTAACAGGCGTGAGCCCGCGCTGCACCGCTTGCGGCGGCATTGTTAAGGCAGATGTCGTGATGTTCGGAGAATCCATGCCCACAGACAAAACCAATCGTGCTTTTGAAATTGCGGAAACAGCTGACCTGTTTCTTGCCATCGGCACGTCTCTGGTTGTTCAGCCCGCGGCAGTCTTGCCGCTGCACGCAAAGCGCAAGGGTGCCAAACTGGCAATTCTCAACCGCGACCCGACAGAACTCGACCGCTTTGCGGATTGTGTAGTGAATGGTGAGATTGGTGAGGTTTTGGGTAGTGCTTGAATGTCTGGTATGTGGACAAAAGTTGCTAATTATTTGAATACCTTGAGTGTCAGCTCTTGGTGTTCTTCAAGGAAACGCACTATGCTTTGATTTTCTTTGTCGACAACCAAACCCAAAAGCTCAGTGTAATTGCGGTTCCAGATACAAAGGTCATTACCGTTCCAGGTACGAAGTTCACGTAGCCGGGAAGATCCACGAAAAACAGATAGCCCAAATCAGCCAGTCCACCAATCATACCCGTCACCCACACAGCAGTAAAATTCAGCCTCCAGATAAAAATGGCACCGATTAACGTTGCAACCCCGAACCAACCAAGGTTCCAGCCATGCTGGTGGAGTATTCCTCCTACTGCAACATGATAACCAGCTTCAAGTGTTGACGGTTCAATCGCGTCAGCAATGGCTTGAAAACCACCGGTCGTGTCGCTGCCAAGTACAATGATACCCGCAAGAGCATGCACCAGCCCCCAAATTATCCAGAGAACTGCGCTGAATTTCAGGGCATTGATGTGCATTCCACTCATGTAACTTCTCCTTGAAAAGTAGTTATTGCAGGCAGTTTGATCTGCATTTATGTTGACTAAATCAACTAATTAATTAAGTGGACAATGTCAACTAAAAATATGTCATTACACGATCCTGAACTTGCGCTCCTTGTGGACCGATTTATGCGACGAATTCATTTTGGTTTGCAGTCACGCGCAAAAGACTTTGACAGAAAGTCGGTCGGTCCCGGTGGCGGTATCATCCTTATGACGCTGGCGGACATGGGATGCGTTCCGCTGAATGCACTGACGAGCCGGGTTGCACGGGACAAGTCTCAGATGACGCGCACCATGCACTCGCTTGAGAAGAAAGGCCTTATTAAGCGAGAACCTTCTCCAACCGATAAACGCGTTAATATGGTTTCACTGACGCTGGAGGGAAACAACGTCGTACACGAGTTGATGACGGCAGTTGCAGATGTGATAGCTGATATTCTTGAACCGATCTCTGGAGAAGAGAAACAAACGCTCAAGAGCTTGTTAAGGCGAATACACACGTAGACGGATATTAGGGAATGCAGACATTGGTTCGGTTGGTAAAATGTAGTAAAAGGCGCTCTGAACGGACATTCGAGCAAATTTCAGCGATTTTACACAGCGAACGACAGCTCAGCGGACGAAACGACTGAGCATGCAAGCCTTCGATATTCTGCTAGCGGCACGTTCATCTCGGGTGGTCTAGACATTTGACAGACTTGGGAGCTCTGTCCGACTTCTGTCTCCTCATGCTCGCTTGGGTCGAGTAAATGAGCTTTGGTTTGAGGGAATTGCCGCAAACTCAGGCAATTTTCACGGCATCGTTGCAAATTCGCAACAGCTTCAACTTTGTGAGAATTCAAGAGTTTATCCATAGATAACAAGCAATTAGGGAGCGCTGCTGCCTGCGGGGCAGCGAATTTTCCATGATTTGCCTTGCTTAAATCTGGATGACGGTCGTTAGACTCCGGAAGCTCAAAATGGTAACATTCTGTTAACAAAGCCAGACAACTGGCGGGTAACAAACAGTAGTGGGCGCAGGGCCATGGTAGTACAAGATCAAGCTGCTGAGCAGCGAGAGCATGTTGATGTAATTTGCAAGTTAGCCAGAAAATCCAGAGCCAGACCTCATTTGGTTACTGTTGGAAAAAGCTTCTCAGGCAAAACCAGATTTACCATCCACACATCAAACGCGGTATCTGACCGCAAAGCGCGTAAGCAGCTCCTCAACGATATGCGGGCAAGCTGCATTGATGTTGGATTTAGGATTAGATGCCATTCAGCGCGCAAAATCAGCCGTGCAACATCTCTGGAAGCACTTGATTTGGTGTTCGGTGGCGATCGGATTGCTTTTGACCCGCTTGGTGCTTTCTCCCGCTCCAGAGCAATGGTAAATTTTGCAGCCAGAATCCGTGAAGAACTCGGAGATTGTGTGTCAGGTATTTACTGGAGTACCGCTTGGCAAACGCTCTATGTAGTTCTGGATCACAGACGGTACTTGGAAGAAAACAAATTCCAGCGCATTGATTTGGTTACCGCCGAAAAAGCTGTCGTTGAAAACATCATGACGAGTTGTGGTGATGAAGTTTCTAACTATGTCAGAGCTGTTCGCTTGAGATTTCAAGTACCTTCCATTGCACTGGTACCCGTAGATAAAGCCTCATACTGGAATAGAAGTGGTATCTTCAATCGATTGGGCAAGAGGTTAAATGCACCCGCTTTTGCAACTGTCCTTGGACTGGCTGGTGCATCAGTAGGAACTACAGCGATAGCTGCTGATGCTAATTTGGAGCCGACAGAGGTTTCAGAACCCGCGGTTTCCGGACCAAACGCAAAGATCGCGATTTCTGGCGGGTTCCTCAATCTTGGCGAAGGCAATATTGACGACGATAACGGGTTTGGCGCCATCTCTGGTTCCTTGTCAGTTCCTTTGTCAGAGCGCATGGGACTCCAGATTGATGGCGCTGCGGGGACTTTGGACGACGGCAATTTCCATGGCATCGGTGGCCATTTGTTTTTGCGAGATCCGAACGTGGGTCTGTTAGGTATTGTAGGTGCTTTTGTCGATATTGACCGTGACGCACCGTTTTTAGATCAGGATATAGGCTACGTCGCTGCTGAAACTGAAATCTACCTCGACGACTTTACGTTTAGCGCGGTTGCCGGTGGATCATTTGGCGATAATCTGGATGATGGCTTCATTGGCTCAGTCGACTTTGGTTGGTATGCAACGGATGATTTTTATTGGACTGTCGGTGCAGCAACTTCCGGAGAAACATCGATAGTTGGTACAGCATCCTTTGAATGGCAACCTGCTGTAGATGGTTTGTCCGGCATGTCATTTTTTGCTGAAGGTGCAGTCGGCTCCGACGATTACGCGAGCGTTAATGCCGGTATCCGGTTTTACTTCGGCGATGGACCTTCTCTTAAAGATCGTCATCGGCGTGATGATCCACCGCCCAACTCTGTTATGGCTCCGCTAACCGAAGGCGCAGTTCGCACAAAAGCGGAAGAAAGTTCAAGTTCATCCTATCCTTATCCGACTCCAACCTGATAATTGGCGACTTCTGTTGTTAGAAGTTGCCGGTTGAAGTTAAGGTATCCGTATGGTCCAATCTAGTCGGATTCTGCTTGTTAGTGAATTGGGAGCAGGCCTTGGGCATTTGGCTCCGCTTCTGGCAGTCGCTGAAAGTATCAGAGCCGCTGGTAGGAAATCTCACAAAGTTAAAATCATTGTTGCAAGTCCAAACAGTGTGGGAGTTGCCCGTACATTTCCAGACATCGACTATGATCTGGTGAACTCACCAGTCTCACCACCAGTTGTGCACCTACGGTCACATACTGCCAGTTATGCTGAGGTATTGACCACTTTTGGTTATAGTCGGCCCGATCATTTGAGGGCAAGCATGCGGGCATGGGATGATTTGATCAATCTCACAAAGCCTGATCTTATTGTGGCTGATCACAGCCCTTCAATCTGCTTGGCTGCCCGGAGCAGAATTCCCATTATTCAAACCGGTACGGGCTTTACACTTCCGCCTGTTTCCCTGCCGCAATTCCCTTCGCTTTTACGAGAGTCTGCTGCCCCTACTATTCAAAAACAAATCCTTCTCGCCATCAATGAAATTCTTGAGGAGCGCAACAGCAAGCTATGCAAAAGGCTACCCGAACTTTTGGATACAGAATACCGGGCAATATTCAGCCTACCGCACCTCGATCCTTATTCCGGTATCCGGAAAGAAGACCTGCTCGGTAGTTATCACAAAGGTCTGGTGCCTTCCGTACCACCAAAGAAATCGAAAGTTTTTGTTTATGCAGGATCTGGCATGCGTGATCTTGACACCATTGTTCAATCCATTTCGGATAGTGATGTTGAGGTGGAAGCCTATTTTGGCAATGCGGATACAGTT
>JBCCYR010000031.1:0-13372 GCA_039189355.1 Pseudomonadota bacterium | reverse complement strand
TCAGCAATCTTCTTGTTCCTTGTCCTGGGTTTTATCAGACCTGTGATGATGGGCAGCTGGTCGCATGCCGTTCCTTACGGGATTTTTTCCCATCTTGATTGGACCAACAACTTCTCGCTTATATATGGCAATTTGTTCTACAATCCGTTTCATGCGCTATCGATAGTGTTCCTGTATGGCTCGGCATTACTCTTTGCAATGCATGGCGCAACGATTCTGGCAGTAAGCCGTTATGGCGGCGATCGGGAAATCGAACAGATTACCAATCGTGGAACAGCATCGGAACGTGCGGCTTTGTTCTGGCGTTGGACAATGGGCTTCAATGCCACGATGGAATCAATCCACCGTTGGGCCTGGTGGTTTGCAATGCTGACTACCCTTACAGGAGGTATCGGGATACTGCTTACTGGAACTGTCGTTGATGACTGGTCTGCTTGGGCAATTAAGCACGGTGTACTGCACGAAGGTGGAACGAATATTCGCTAGTGTTAAACATCCAGCTTTTGAAGTTGTGAAAGGCGCTTTCGAGCGCCTTTTTAATTATTCCATTCTGGTGAACGAAACAGCCTGTGCAATTTCACTGCCAGAGAAATCGGACCTTCATAACGTAACTTGCGTTTGAAGAATGCCTCCTGGCCCGTCAGCTTGCCCATCACCATATCAATATAGGTCGAGGTTGACATTCGCAGGGTCAGTGTGGGCTTCTCGTGAAGCCCGCGATGTGTTTCGCATCGTTCCCCGCCAATAATCGCATAAAAATCCACTGCTCCGCCACCTGTCAACCTGAACTGCAGTACTGCTGCCAATCCATTGGCGGCAACCGGATCAAAGCGCGAAGGCATCCCGTCAATGATCTGCTGTATTGTTGGTTGGCTCATCTGCAATAAACATCTGAATCGATTGAATAATTTCAATCTTGACTATATCATCATCATGAGCAGGATAAAACAGTTATGGACGAATTTCGTTACATACTTGGGCTGATTTTGATCGTGATAATGCCGATGGTAATCACCTTCTGGCTGGTTATTCATCTCGGCGCACGGTTGTGGCGGAAGCGAAAACCAATATTTGCATATTGTGTAGCGGGAGCTTGCATTGGCATTGTTGTCACAATCTGTATTTTAACACGCAACATGCTGCTTGGAATGGATTTCGGCACAAACTGGTTTCTGTTTACAATCGGTGCATTCATCTATGCCACCTCCTGGTTGTTGTGGCGACCGGTGAAACGGCATCTTGATTTCAAGACATTTGCAGGAGTGCCTGAAATTACGAACGACCCGATTGCATTGATTACCGACGGGCCGTTTGCCCTCGTTCGCCATCCGCGTTACCTTATGGTACTGATCGGAATTGCCGGGTGGTGCCTTATGAGCAATTACTCCGGCGCTTACCTGATGGGACTTGTTTCCTTCTTCGGCTTGTTACTGATCATAAAACTTGAAGAGCGCGATCTTGTGATGCGTTTTGGCGACCAATACCGTGCATATCAGCATCAGGTGCCGCCGCTATTGCCCAACTGGATTGGTTTGAAAAAGTTAGCAGCCGGCGAAAAGCCCTAGAATTCAAACTCCGGAAAACGCGATATGTAGATGTGAAACCATGGAGTGTATTTATCCGGATTATTCTGTAGATCCTGTCGCAGGTCTTCCGGCTTGATCCAGCATGTAGCGAGTACTTCCTCAGGATTTGGGCAAATTTCTAAATCATTTTTGGAGACATCGGCCCGAAACATGTGAACGCGTTCATGTTCCCATAGACCATTTCCGACATCTGCCGAATACTCCACAATTCGCTTTTCCTCAATTTCAACTGTGAAGCCCAACTCTTCCATCAATCGCCGACTTGCGGCCGACTTCGGATCTTCATCAATCTTGGGATGTGTACAGCAGGTATTTGCCCATTGGCCACCACAGTGATATTTCCCTAGCGCGCGTTGTTGAATTAATAACTCATCTCCATCAAAGACAAAGACTGACAACGCCAGATGATGCTTCCCTTCCAAGTGTGCCTTTATTTTCTCAATCGGATATAAACTGCCGTCAGGGGCAATGCCGGGGATCATGATCGGTGGATCAGATATCGGTATCTTCACCGCAGGTTCTGGAGTTTTTCTGTGCCCTTTATCAGAATCAGGCGTTAGATAAAGTATCTCATCCAGCATTGCTGACCCTCAATCTACGCAGCAGCCCTTGCCAGAGCACACTGTGACCACAGTTCTGAGAGTGCATTAACCAGATAGTCTATGTCTTCAACAGAGTGCACCGGAGATGGGGTAATCCTGAGGCGTTCAGTTCCCGTTGGCACAGTCGGATAATTGATTGGCTGTACATAGATACCGTATTGATCGAGCAGAAGATCAGACAGGTACTTGCATTTCTTGGCATCCTTGAC
This sequence comes from Pseudomonadota bacterium, assembly GCA_039189355.1. Taxonomy (GTDB): domain Bacteria; phylum Pseudomonadota; class Alphaproteobacteria; order Rhizobiales; family Rhizobiaceae; genus JAALLB01. Next base: position 10,975 of record JBCCYR010000031.1, on the reverse strand, counting down.
AATCACAGGAACAATGTGACTTTCGTTGTGCATGTGGGGAACACCTACAACGTCGAGTTTTTCACGTAACAGGCGAACGTTACGCCTTTGTTTGTGGCGCTCGATTTCGCTGTTCTTGAGATGTTTAATCGATGCTGCTGCTCCTGCGGCCAAAGCCGGAGGCAGTGCTGTCGAGAAAATGAAACCAGAGGCAAAAGACCGAACAAAATCAATCAGGTTGGCGGAGCCGGAAATATAACCACCCATCACACCATACGCCTTCCCAAGTGTGCCCTGGATTAAGGTCAGTCGATCCATCAATCCTTCACGCTCTGCGATCCCACCACCGCGAGGCCCGTATAGACCCACAGCATGAACTTCATCAAGATAAGTCATCGCACCATACTGTTCGGCCACATCGCAGATTTCTGAAATTGGTGCGATGTCTCCATCCATCGAGTATACCGATTCAAAAGCGACGATCTTGGCTGCATCGGGATCACAGTCTGCAAGTTTTTTTGCTAGGTCCTCTACGTCATTGTGCCGCCAGATCGCTTTTTGTGCGCGGCTGTGCCTGATTCCTTCGATCATTGAAGCATGGTTGTCGGAATCGGACAGAATAACAGCGTCTGGTAACCTCGAACCCAAGGTACTTAGCGCTGCCCAATTTGCTACGTATCCTGATGTCAAAAGCAAAGCTGCGTCCTTTTCATGCAGGTCTGCGAGTTCGCGCTCCAGCAATATATGGTAATGGTTGGTGCCAGATATATTCCGTGTACCGCCGGCGCCCGCGCCACACTTGTCGATCGCTTCTTTCATCGCTTTCGTTGTTACCGGATGTTGACCCATTCCCAAATAATCATTGGAGCACCAGACCGTCACCTCTTTAACGTCTTCTTTATTGTAGCGATTAGCTTTTGGGAACTGACCGCTTTTGCGTTCGAGGTCTGCAAAAACCCTATAATTGCCGGCTTCTTTCAAGGTTTCCAGCTGTTTTACAAAGTGTTTTTCAAAATCCATATCCTGCTCCCTTTTTATTGGTTTTGACCGACGGTAATGCGTTCTTGTCCCTGTATGAACCATCCGCGACATTTCTCGCTTTGGGCATCGCCCATCGCCACAGGCTACTCTCTGAAAACGGCATGACCATAAATACATGCTCAAGCAGAGCAAGGCTTACCAAGGTTACCAGCATGACGATTTGTGTCTGTGTGACTGACGAATACTCAATAGTGACAAGCCCGTAGATTCCTGCTGCAAGAAAAAGACTGCAACAGGAAACGGAAAGCCAAAACCCAATACCTATTCGATCTTCCCGGAAATAAGTTTTCATATAAGCAAGACGCTTTGGCATCATGTTGGTAGAGAGCTTGGGGACACCGGAGAAGATGGTTAGTTTTGCTCCCAGACGCATAAACCATAGTAAGGCAAATGTCTTGATTGCCATTCCGCTTCCTGCAGTTGAATCAAGAACTGCCAGCACACACATCGCTGATAGCAATACATATTCGTGATAGCATATGGTCTTGAATGCCAGCCAAAAGCGCCTGGTTTCACTTATGCTTGGAGGACAGGGATTTACTTCGCTTCCGGTAATAAGACCGGAAAGTAGCGTGAATTCAATCCAGCCCCAAATCAGAATTGCGGACGTAAAAGCCATATAAACTGACCAAACGGTAGTGTGTGCACTGGCAATGATAACGCCTGCAAAGCCTAACGCACAGACAACGGTCATAAACAGCAGCCGGGCATGCATTTGCTTGTCGAGTGCCTGGACGAGCCATAACACGGCACCAGTGGACGCCCACCAAACGAAGATGACGAACAACACAGATGCAAGCATCAATGACATGTGTTTGACCCTCCTACCAGACTGGCTGCAGTCTGCTTGTCTCCGGTATTTCATTTTTCTTTACTGGAACCATGTAAAGCCGGACAAAGTGCGCGGCAGCCGAAGCGCCAAGCATCGTCTTCTTGATGCGACCCCAGATTCCACCACGCTTTTGCGCTTCATTCATCGCCACAGAAATTTCTTTCAGCTTGGTCATTATCTTACGGAACGATGAATTATCAATGTCCAAGACAATCGGGAAACACTGTTTCGAGATTTCATTGGTCGTTGCAAAAACACGATAGTCATACTCATTGATATCGATATCCAACGCCTTGTGAAATTCGGGGCGGGCATGGTCACGGACATACATCGTTGCGTAAACCGCACAAAGGAAAAACCGTATCCAGTAGACGTTGCGTCCGGAAAGGAGTTTCGGATCAGCCCTCATTAACAGCGAAAACGCTTCACCATGGCGGAACTCATCATTGCACCACTCCTTGAACCATTTGAATATAGGGTGGAAACGGTTTTCAGGGTGTTTCTGTAAGTGCCGGAAGATTGTGATGTACCGCGCGTAACCGATTTTCTCAGAAAGATAGGTCGCATAGAAAATGAACTTCGGCTGGAAATAGGTGTATTTCTTGGCTTTGGTTAAAAAACCCAGATTCACACCTATGTTGAAGTCTTTAAGTGAGTCATTGATGAAACCTGCGTGCCGGGCTTCATCACGACTCATATATGAGAACAGCTCCTTAATGTCCGGATTGGTTCCTCGACGCTTCATCTCCTTGTATAAAACACATCCGGAAAACTCAGCTGTCAAAGAGCTGACAAGAAAGTCTATCAGTTCTTTGCGCAGCTCTTCCGGGTAGGCATCAAAGTCAACATCTTCCCACGCCTCATTGCGATGGAAATGCCCCTTATTGGGATCGTTGCGCATTTCCGCAATTAGTTCATCCCATTCTTCCCTCACATTGGAGACATCCGTTTTGTCCAGTTTGTCGAAATCGGTTGTGTAGAAACGTGGATTTAGAAGCGTTGTTTCGTGTGCATCCTTGGTGGTTTGGTTTTGTGCGTCCAGATTTACCGGACGGGCTTTGCGTACTTCCGTATTGTGTATATTCATAGTCTTTCCTCCGAAAAGCTGAATTCACATAGTTCCATGAATTCAAAGTCCCCCGTTGCCCGTGTCCATAAACGTTCTATCGGACTTGCTCTCGTGATGGTTGCCTTGCGTTCAAAGCTCTGTTGCTCGCCATACGGCACCTCAATTGGCTTCCCGTGCACAAGGACTTCGTCACCTGGGAACACGGTTGTGCCGTCATTAAACCGCACGTGTGCTTCTAGGCTTTCGAATGTATTTACGATCTCGACTGTACAGTCGACATCAAGGATTTTGGGTCTCCCCATCAGTTTTTCGATCATCCTTCGGCTCCCTTTTTAGAATAATCACGCTCAAGAAATTGGCTAAAACTCTTTGTTGCAACGGGTCCAAATGCATTGATCCGGATCTTGTGATCGCTTAGCGGATCAAGAATGTAGAGGTTCCCATTTTCTGTCTTCATGAGTTGGAATGGTGACAGCAGATCGAGTTCACGATTAATGCGTTGGCGTGCCATGCCGCGCATCGAAATACGGACAAAAGCGCCTTCGCCTTTTTCAAACGTTGCAAGAGCTTGAAAGCTGTCAGCGTCGAAAACAAGAACTTCACCATTGTTCCCGTCGCGGAAAAGCAGGCTACGCTCAGTCACTGTCGGCGAATTGTTAAACCCGACAGGTTCAACGCCGGAGATAACCGAACCGAACACGAGCAACAGGGAGAAAACCACCAAAGCAAGCGCGCCAAATAGCGGCCATTTGTGAATGCCTGTGATTTCCTGCCCGGTTTGCTGTGCCATGGTCACACTGCCTGCTTTCCAAGTTCATTTGTGGGTGTGGGGTTGGTTTTCTGCTTTGCGGTATCAGTCTTGAAGACTCGAACAGCTGCATTCTCTAAACTTTGAAAATCATTCAATTGCTGGCTTAACAATTCCGCGACCAGATCAACATTTCGCACAAAGCGAATGGCAGGTTGGGGACTTGCAATCATCCAGGGACGGACATGTGGCCAAAGGATTAACCAGGAGATTTTGGTGTGTTCTGTCAATCCAAGCGAGATCGTACCTTTGTCTTCCAATACCTTGTTTAAGTTGGCTTCAGCAATTTGCATAAAGGGAAAATTGAAGGTGACTGGCAACGCGATACCAATACGCATTACAACCCGTTTATTGGTAATGGTGTAAATGGTTGTTTTCCCGATTAAGCGTGCATATCCGCGGATCAACGCAAAAACTACCAAAGCACCTAAGGCCAAGGTTGAAGCGACGTATGTGGACTGCAGAATAGTTTCCCCATCATACAGACCTGTACAAAACTTCCAGCCAATCAGAAGGGCAAAGTATGCCATGATTTTCCGCTCATGCAGAAGTTTTCTCGCAACAGTTTGTACATCCGGATAGCCCTGCCAGACGATATGCTCGCCCTCAGGCAAGTGAGCTGGAAGACCCGGAATTGGCTCTGTTTGGAAATCGTCGTGGTTCACAGCAATGGTTCCTGACGTTCAGGTGTTGCATAGAGACACCCACCTCCGAAGTAGGCTTGGATTTTTTCTTCCTCGAGCATTGTGATTTGCTCGTTAGACGCAGTATTGGGAATATTTTTGAAATGCTCAGAGACAAGCGCATGGACATAAAGTTCCTTGTCCCGTCCACGTAGCTTTTCGCGCAGCAAGGCGAAATGCATGGGCACAAGAAACTCGTGTTTCTTATTTTTTACCTGATAATAGCGAATTAGCGACTCCATCGTATCGACCCAGATATCAGTGACTGTGCCGACGATTTCACCATCTGCAGCGCGTACTTCCAGGCCAATCGGATCTATATCTTGCTTGGCAACCTTGAATTGAGTGGCAATACTCATAGGCTGAATTGTGGGATGCCCATGCGGGTCAAGATCAGGATAGTCCGGACGCTCGGCCCATGCAGCCGGTCCCACGCCATCAACAAGCGGATCGCCGGTCGGAATTAGCGGAGAGCCAGGGTACGGGCTCGCCCTTTCGGCCTTGACCTCTCTTGTATCCCGATTTTCCGGGTTGGGATATGTACGCTCGCCTCGACCATGCGGCAGCTTGAAGGTTTTTGGGCTGGGAAGTGATATCCAGGGGTCTTGATTGTATTTGCCTTCGAGGTCACTTTCCAGCGGATAGCCTTCGCGACGACTTTCAGCCTGCAAATACCAGATCAGGCCTGCAAAAAAGATCCAGAATGCGTAAAGTACAACCTGTGCGACATCTATGTTTCCCACAATTTCAACCATGGTTTTCCTCCAATTGTTAGCCTGGCAACTCCGCCAGACCAATTCCTTTGCGTTTATCCGAAGTGTTTGGTTCAGCAGGTGTGATCCGCCGGACCAGAGGGCCGACAGCGATCAACGCTGCAAACAAAAACCCAATTTCAAGATGATAGACGATTGAGTATCCAAGAGCGTGATTGGCAAATGCGCTGCCCAATGCTCCAGACTCAGCCAGACTTCCGCCTGCATCACGAATTATACCGCCGCTTGCGAGACCAATGCCTACTGCACACGCCTGAACAGCTCCCCAGGCCCCGAGTGCCAGACCCGAGCCTGTATCGTCAGCCATGTCCATGCAGGCGGTTAGCGTTCCGACTGCAAACATGCCGCCGCCCATTCCTATAAGGGCTGTCCCGAAGCGGAATAACATCGCAGAATGTAGGGGCTGGGCGAAAATCACCATCGAAAATGCGATCACACCAACAAGTGTTCCAAGCGCGGCTAGTCGATATGGGTCACTGCCACTGGATAATAGCCTGGCAGCAAGAGCAAATCCGAGCATTGTGCCACCAGCAAGTATAGCGTTTAAAAACGTTGTCTGGCTGACGCTTAAATTCAGAATTTCGCCACCGAAGGGCTCCAGTAATACATCTTGCATGGAAAAGCCTATTGTACCCAGGCTCACGGCTACAAGCAGGCGGAGGCTTCTTTTCTGGTTGCGATATGCGCGCCATGCATCCAGGAATGTAGGCTTAATGGTGGGCGGACCAAGGTTGGTTGGTCGTCTTGCCTCCTGTTTCCACATCGCAATTACATTAAGGATCATCGTGACTGCAGCGGCGCCCTGGATAACCTCAATCAGACGTTTGGGAGAAAAATCTTCGAGAAGTGCGCTGAAAACGATTGCACTCACAAACATGCCTACCAAAAGCATCATGTAAACAAGAGAGACAACCCTGGGTCGTGTGTCTGGGGTGGCAAGATCAGTTGCCAAGGCAAGGCCTGCGGTTTGCACCATGTGAATACCAATCCCTACCAGAAGGAATGCGATACCAGCCGAAACAGGACCAATCCATTCAGGACCATAAGCTTGGGACTGTAACACCAGAAGGGCAAATGGCATGATTGCGAGACCGCCAAACTGGATCAACGTTCCGAACCAAATGTAGGGTACGCGTTTCCAGCCAAAAGCGGATTTGTGTGTGTCAGACTGAAAGCCGATCAATGCTCGGGCAGGGGCAAAAAGAAACGGTATCGCAATCATTACAGAAACAAGCGCAGCAGGAACGCCCAGTTCTATAATCATCACGCGGTTTAATGTGCCTGTAAGCAGCACGGCCGCCATGCCAACCGAAAATTGGAAAAGTGAAAGTCGCAATAACCGACCAAGCGGCAGATCATCAGTAGCTGCATCGGCAAAGGGCAGGAACTTAAGTCCTACACCTTTCCAGAAATCGATTGCTGCTGAGCCTGAAGCTTTCATGTGCGTCTCAGCTCCATTGCCTGTGACTTGTAAAAGCCTGTTGATACGCGCCTAGTGGTGCAAATACGGAATTCTGCCAAACCGGCTGAACTGCAATTGATTGCTTTAGCGAGTTTGGTTTCGCTAATCGGTTCAATAGCGGGAGAACGATCATTTTTTGGGAAAAATTTCCCGACCGTTTTCATCACAGCAAGTGCTGGTGTCCGTGGGGCGAAGGTAAATACAATCTTCTGTTTTGCTCTTGGAGCCAAGCCTCCCAAAATAGGGATTACGGATGTTAATGGATAATGGATAAGAGAATCCATTGCTACTATGTAGTCAAACGTGCCAAGTTTTGGTTCAGTCATGTCTCCTGATTTGAACGTAACGGAACCTGAATAAGGCAAGTTCAGAGAACGCTTGCGCGCTTCTTCAACAAGGGCAGGGGAAATGTCGACTGCGACAACCTCTGCGCCACGGCTCGCTGCTTCCATGGCCAGCATTCCTGTTCCGCAACCCGCATCCAGGATGCGGGCACCTGATAAGTCATCCGGCAAAAAGCTCATCAGAGTTTGCCGCATCGCTTCTCTTCCTGCCCGAACCGTCTCTCTTATGCGTGAAACCGGCGTATTGGAGGTCAATGCAACCCAATTATCTTTGGCCGTACGGTCAAAGTAGGTTTGCAGCTCACGGCGCCTGTTTTCGTATGTGGTTTGGGTCAAAGCTTTGATCTCCTAGTCAAATCCGAGGAAATCAAATATTTCCCGGTCCTTCATTGGGGTTGGTGTGAAAGGATCGCGCCCCTCCCATAGGGTTTCTGCCAGTCGAAGATATTCGTTTTGAACTGCTGTGAGTTCTGGTGATTCTTCCATTTCAAACAGGGTTGATTTTTTAAGCCGTGAGCGGCGGATTACATCGAGATCAGGAAAGTGTGCCAGTCGATCCATGCCGACTGTTTCATTGAAGCGGTCTATCTCATCGGTGTCTTTGGACCGGTTAGCAATGACACCACCAACACGTACCTCGTAATTCTTCGATTTGGCGCCAATGGCTGCTATGATCCGGTTCATGGCAAAAATTGAATCAAAATCATTCGCTGTGACCACCAATGCCCGTTCGGCATGTTGAAGCGGGGATGCAAAACCACCGCAGACCACATCGCCTAGCACATCAAAAATAACAACATCTGTATCTTCCAGAAGATGGTGTTCCTTTAGAAGTTTAACGGTTTGGCCAACCACATACCCGCCACAACCCGTGCCGGCCGGCGGCCCGCCCGCCTCAACGCACATCACCCCGTTATAACCTTCGTATACGAAGTCTTCGGTGCGCAGTTCTTCAGAATGAAATTCCACATCCTGCAGTGCATCAATCACTGTTGGAACCAGCTTCTTGGTGAGCGTAAAGGTAGAATCATGTTTGGGGTCGCATCCTATCTGTAAGACCCGTTTCCCCAGTTTTGAGAATGCGGCTGACAGGTTGGAGGAGGTTGTGGATTTGCCAATTCCGCCTTTGCCGTAAATTGCAAAGACCTTCGCATGGTCGATTTCCAACTGAGGATCAAGCTGAACTTGAACCGAGCCTTCCCCATCCAGTCCTGTCGGAAGTGGGCGCTGCTTGTTTTTGAAATGTGAATTTGGTCCAAGTACGTTCATCTAAATTTCCTCGCCGGAGGGAATGCCTTCAATCCGGTCTTCAAGTTCTTCACTGGCATTGTGCAGAGCGTCCAATGTTTCGACATCAGGCTCCCAATAATGACGTTCGCTGGCCTCGATAAGACGGTTGACCATACGCGACGAGGCTGCCGGGTTGAGGTCTGCGAGTCTCTTGCGCATGTCCTCATCCAGCACATATGTCTCGCTTAGTTTTTTATAGACCCAAGGTGATACTTGTCCTGTTGTCGCCGACCATCCCATTGTATTGGTCACTTGAGACTCGAGATGCCTCACACCTTCCGATCCATGCTTGAGCATGCCCTCGAACCATTTTGGGTTGAGTGAGCGGGTGCGTGTCTCAAGGTTAACCTGTTCTCCGAGTGTGCGAACTTTTCCTTCGCCCTGCGTCTGGTCCGAGATGTAAACCGATATCTCCTTACCCTTGGCTTTTTTGATTGCTTTGGAAATGCCACCCAACGTGTCGAAATAGTGATCAATGGTGGTTACACCCAATTCAATCGAATCAAGGTTTTGATAGGCCATATCAACCTGACCTAGCACTCCATCCAGCAGTTCCGGTCGTTTTTCAGTTTTTCCCTTGCGAGAAATCGCAAAGCATTTACGAGAAGTGTAAGTATCCGCGATTTCATCTTCTGCAGACCATGCGGACGAGGAGATGAGATAGTTTACGTTGGAACCATAAGCGCCTTCTGCATTCGAAAAGACACGGTATGCGGCTTCTTCCAGTTCGCATTTTTCCTTTTCGGCATGCGCAAGTGCATGCTTGCGAATGTAATTTTGCTCCAATGGTTCATCCGCAACTGCCGCCAGATAGCTTGCTTCCGCTAAAATCTTTGCCTGTAGGGGCAGCAGGTCACGAAAGATGCCTGACAAAGTCATGATTACGTCAATGCGCGGGCGCTTGAGATCACTCAAGGATATGAGTTCAGCTCCCGCGACACGGCCATAGGAGTCACGTCGCGGCCGTGCACCAATTAAGGCCAGTGCTTGGGCGATTGGGCCCCCTTCTGACTTCAGATTGTCTGTTCCCCACAGCACCAGCGCAATGCTTTCCGGCAACTTTCCATCTGTTTCAAGATGTCTCTCCAGTACACGGGCGGCTTGTCTGGCACCGTCCGTAACTGCAAACTGGCTTGGAATTTGAAACGGATCAAATCCGTGAATGTTACGGCCTGTTGGCAATAAATCAGGTGATCTCAGAAGATCCCCTGATGGGGTAGGCTTAATATATTGCCCATCCAAAGCTGCAAGGATGCCATCGAGCTCACGATTATCAGACAAATGCCGGTTTGCATCGACAAGTTTATCAACTAGTTCTACGGAATCATCGGTCGCGATTATGGGTTTTTTGCCCTTCACAATTGCTTCGATCAGAGATGGCTTGATGTTTTCTCCATCTTCTGAACTTGCAATCAGTGTAAGCATCTCCATGCGTTCTTCTTCTGACATGGGCTGACCAGCCACATGAAGTCCGTGCGGAATGAGTTCGTATTCCATCTCGATAACGGAAGTGCGGATGGCATTTACCAGAGCGTCATCAGACAATGTTTCTAACCCGTCCAGCAAATCGAGTTGCTCTGCATGAACTTTTACAAGGTCGAGAATATCCTGATATTCAGCATCATTTCCTGGTTCCAGTTTCCGGAGCCGATCAAGCGATGCCTTGAGTTCAGCAAGTCCTTTGTAAAGTCCTGCCTGAGTCACCGATGGTGTCAGGTAGGAAATCATCGTTGCAGCAGACCGACGCTTGGCAATTGTCGCTTCAGACGGGTTGTTTGATGCATAAAAGTAGAAATTTGGCATGTCACCGATCAGGCGGTCAGGCCAGCAGGCCTCGCTCATGCCACATTGTTTGCCGGGCATGAATTCCAACGCTCCATGCGTGCCGAAATGCAGTAGCGCATCCGCCCTGAAACAGTCCTTCAGATAACGGTAGGATGCAGCAAATGCATGCGTTGGGGCAAAGCCCTTCTCGAACAACAGGCGCATGGGGTCGCCTTCGTAACCAAACCCCGGCTGTACCATGACAAGCACGTTGCCAAACTGGTGCCCAAGGATGAAGAGCTCTCTGCCATCGGTGTTGTCTTTACCCGGGGCAGGCCCCCAATGGTTCTCGATTTCATTCAAGTTTGGTTGATTTCGAACATGGTCATCACATGAAATAGTGTCATGGACATTTGCAAGCGTTCCGTATTCGGAGGCATTGCCTTCGGTGATTTTGGTTTTCAGGTCTTCTACACTGTCGGGTAAGTCAACAGTGTATCCTTCAGCTTTCATCTTCTTAAGAGTCGCGAGGAGGCTTTCAAAGACGGAAAGAAATGCGGCTGTCCCTGTGTTTCCGGCATTTGGTGGAAAGTTGAAGATCGGAATTGCGATTTTACGTTCGGCCTTTGCCTTCTTTCGTAAAGCGACAAGTTTGGCAATCCTGGAAACGAGGGTTGCGACCCGTTCCTTATGGACAGTCATTCGCCGGGATTCCTGATCATCGCCTGGACGACCGCCAAACACGATGGAGCCAGTCGCCCCATCAAGTTCAGGGATGGCCACCATTACCGTTGCTTCAATTGGCATCAATCCCTGATCAGACGCCTCCCATTTATCCAGCGATTGAAATTCAGTTACATGAGCCGACACATAAGGCACATTGAGCTTTGAGAGTGTCTCGACTGCAGCGGCTGCATCGGAATAGGCAGG
>JBCCYR010000030.1:0-13508 GCA_039189355.1 Pseudomonadota bacterium | reverse complement strand
CGGTTTGCGTCTTTCACTGGGTGTTGGCTGGATGGTTCTGATTGCTGCTGAGATGCTTGCGCAAAATCCCGGTCTTGGAAAGTTTGTCTGGGACGAATTCCAGAACGGTTCATCGCAGTCGCTGGCAAAGATCATGGTTGCAGTACTCACCATAGGATTGATTGGCTTTATGCTTGACCGCTTGATGTACGCACTACAGCGCGCCTTTACATTCTCAGCGAACCGATAGGAGCGAGTTATGAGTTTTCTCGAAATCACGGGCCTGTCAAAACACTATGGCGAAGAAGAGGACAGGAATTCGGTTCTCTCTAACGTAAACCTGAAAGTCGAAGAAGGTGAGTTCATCGCAATCGTTGGCTTTTCTGGTTCTGGTAAAACGACGCTGATTTCCGCGCTTGCAGGTTTGATAAAGCCTGATTCTGGCGGCGCAATTTTCAAGGGTAAAGAAATTACCGAGCCGGGACCCGACCGTGGCGTAGTCTTTCAGTCTTATTCGCTCATGCCCTGGCTGAGCGTGATGGGTAATGTCTCGCTCGCGGTTGATCAGGTCTTCGCCATTATGCCTCAAAAAGAGCGTAGAGCGATTGCAGAAAAATACATTGATATGGTCGGCCTGTCACACGCGGCGGATCGCAAACCTGCTGAACTTTCTGGCGGAATGCGGCAACGTGTTGCCGTTGCCCGCGCACTCGCCATGCAACCGGAAGTTCTTCTTCTGGATGAACCGCTTTCAGCTCTGGATGCTCTGACTCGTGCAAAACTGCAGGATGAATTTGCCGAAATCTCCGAAAAGGAAAAGAAGACCATTATTCTGATCACCAACGATGTTGATGAGGCCATACTGCTCGCAGATCGCATTATTCCATTGACACCTGGACCAGATGCAACGCTGGGGCCTGAATTCAAAGTAGACTTACCGCGTCCGCGAGATCGGGCTGCTATGAATTCGAGCGATGAGTTTATCAAACTTCGTAGCCAGATCACTCAATATCTTATGGATATCGGAAGCGAGCGTGGCGCAGATATTGAGCATGAAATCGTGCTGCCGAAAATTGTGCCATTCTTTAGTGAGGATGCAGTTCCAAAGGCTTATCAGGAAGCTTCCGCTTCTGCGCGCGATGAACGTTATTTGGAATTCTCCAAGCTGACCAAGGTATATCCGACACCTAAGGGCCCGCTGACTGTTATTGAAGATGTCGATCTTAAGATGAACAAAGGCGAATTCATCACACTCATAGGGCATTCAGGTTGCGGGAAATCAACTGCATTAACGATGGCAGCTGGTCTCAACGGGATCACCAAGGGCTCTATCATACTCGACGGAAAACATGTCACGACTGCCGGGCCGGACCGCGCCGTTGTGTTTCAGGCTCCGAGCCTTCTTCCTTGGCTGACAGCTTATGAAAATGTAGCGCTTGGGGTTGACGGCGTTTATCCAAAAGCAAGTGCTTCTGAGAAACGTGACATTTGCGAATATTATCTTGCTCGCGTCGGACTTGCTGACAGCATGAACCGCGCAGCGGCTGATCTGTCAAATGGCATGAAACAACGGGTGGGGATCGCCCGGGCCTTTGCGCTTTCTCCAAAACTGCTTCTTCTGGATGAGCCTTTTGGAATGCTGGATAGCCTGACCCGATGGGAATTGCAGGATGTTCTTATGGATGTGTGGAAGCGGACGCAGGTTACGGCAATCTGCGTCACGCATGATGTCGATGAAGCCATTCTGCTTGCTGACAAAGTTGTCATGATGTCGAACGGGCCGAATGCCAAGATCGGCAACATCATGGAAGTTGATCTTCCGCGACCACGTTCACGCAAGGAGCTCCTAAATCATCCCGATTACTATGCGTATCGCGAAGAATTGCTGGACTTCCTTGAAGCCTATGAAGGTGGTGCAAACCCAACGAACGAACAACTTCGCTCTATCGAAGAAAAGCGTGCAGCACGCATTGCGAGACAACGTGGTAACATTGCGGAGGCTGCCGAATGAAGGAGAAGCAAAAACTCGTAATCATCGGGAACGGCATGGCACCGGGCCGGATGCTGGAAGACTTGCTCGAAAAGGATCCTGGTGCTTACGACATAACGATCTTCAACGCTGAGCCACGGGTGAATTACAACCGCCTAATGCTTTCACCTGTTCTTTCGGGTGAAAAGACATACCAGGATATCATTACGCATGATGATGATTGGTATGAACAGCATGGAATCACCCTGCACAAGTTTTCGCCAGTCTCAAACATCAACCGGCAAAACAAAACAGTCACCAGCTACAATGGTATTGAATGCGGCTACGACAAGCTGGTTATAGCAACTGGCTCCAATCCTTTCATAATCCCGCTTCCCGGAAAAGATTTGGAGGGAGTACTTACATATCGCGATCTCGACGATGTCGAAACTATGATCGAGGTTTCCAAAGGGCAGGGACAGGCGGTGGTCATTGGTGGCGGATTGCTTGGACTGGAGGCAGCTGCCGGATTGAAGGCACAGGGCATGGATGTGACCGTTTTACATCTCATGCCAACGCTGATGGAACGTCAGCTTGACCCTGCTTCTGGGTTTCTTCTTGAAAAAGCTTTTGAGAACCTTGGGATCAAGGTCATTACAAAAGCGAACACTCACGAAATCCTAGGGGAGCATGACAAGGTCGCAGGGGTTAAGCTGGATGACGGCACTGAGCTGCGATGTGAAATCGTTGTAATGGCAGTTGGAATTCGACCCTCGTCTGAACTTGCAAACGCGTCCGGCATCGAAACAAACCGTGGTATCGTAGTCGCTGATGATATGCGCACATCAGATCCCGACATTTTTGCGCTTGGTGAATGTGTTGAGCACCAGGGTCAATGTTATGGTCTGGTCGCGCCGCTTTATGAAATGGCCAGTGTTATCGCAGAAAATCTGTTGGATGGTTCTGCCGAGTACAATGGCTCAGTCACTGCAACAAAACTTAAAGTAACAGGGATTGACCTTTATTCTGCGGGTGATTTTGCCGAGGGCGATGGCCGCGAAGAAATCGTATTGAGAGATGCATCGGGTGGCATCTACAAGCGATTGGTCATTAAAGACAACAAAATCATTGGTGCCGTCCTTTACGGCGAAACATCGGATGGTCCGTGGTTCTTCGATCTTCTCAAGAAGGGTGCCGACATTTCGGAAATGCGCGACACGCTCATTTTTGGACAGGCCTATCAGGGGGGAGATGCGCTGGACCCGTTGGCAGCCGTTGCAGCCTTGCCGGATGATGCAGAAATCTGTGGCTGTAACGGCGTTTGTAAATCAAAGATCACCGGCAAGATAAACGAACTCGGGTTGACGACCTTGGATGATGTCCGCGCGCACACCAAAGCATCGGCATCCTGTGGGACCTGTACAGGCCTTGTTGAACAGTTGATGACGCTGACACTCGGCGATGCTTACAATCCAAATGCAGTGACACCGATGTGCGGCTGTACGGATTTGGGCCACTCAGATGTACGTCGCCTGATCAAGGCAAAAGGTTTAAAGACCATTCCCGAAGTCATGCAGGAACTGGAATGGAAAACTTCGACGGGTTGCGCAAAGTGCCGACCAGCACTCAACTACTACCTGGTTTGTGACTGGCCTGATGAATACGCTGACGATTACCAATCGCGGTTCATCAATGAACGCGTGCACGCCAATATTCAGAAAGACGGCACTTACTCCGTAGTGCCTCGCATGTGGGGTGGCATGACATCATCATCCGAGTTGCGCGCAATTGCTGACGTCGTCGACAAGTTCGACATTCCGGCTGTGAAGGTGACCGGCGGACAGCGCATCGACATGCTCGGTATCAAAAAGGAAGACTTGCCTTCAGTCTGGGCGGACCTTGGCAAGGCCGGATTTGTCTCTGGTCAAGCTTATGCGAAGGGGCTTCGAACTGTGAAAACCTGCGTTGGAACGGATTGGTGTCGTTTCGGGACGCAAGACTCTACAGGCCTAGGGATCAAGCTTGAAAAGTTTATGTGGGGTTCCTGGACACCAGCAAAACTTAAGATGGCCGTTTCAGGTTGCCCGCGTAATTGTGCCGAAGCAACCTGTAAAGATATCGGTGTTGTTTGTGTTGATAGCGGTTATGAAATCCATTTTGCGGGTGCTGCCGGTCTCGATATCAAAGGGACCGAAGTACTAGGCAATGTCGGCACTGAAGAAGAGGTTATGGAACATGTAGTAGCGCTCGCCCAGATGTACCGTGAACAAGGTCATTACCTCGAGCGGATCTACAAGTGGGCCAAGCGCATCGGGGTCGAGGAAATTCGCGCGCAGATCATGTGCGATGCCCAAAAGCGCAAAGCTTATTATGACCGCTTTGTCTTCAGTCAGAAGTTTGCACAGGTTGATCCCTGGAGTGAACGTGTTTCCGGCAAGGATAAACACGAATTCAAACCGATGGCGGTTCTAAATCTGGAGGCAGCAGAATGAATGCGGTGCAAACTGCCTGGGTTGAAATAGGTAATCTGGACGATATTCCGAGACAAGGGGCTCGTTGTGTGTCGGTAGGCAGCACTACAGTCGCTATGTTTCGCACCATTGATGATCAAGTTTTTGCGCTGGAAGACAAATGTCCGCACAAGAACGGCCCGTTGAGCCAAGGTATTGTGCATGACGGCTGCGTCACCTGTCCTCTTCATAACTGGGTGATCTCTCTAAAAACAGGTGAAGCACAAGGCGCGGATAAGGGCCAAGTGAAATCATTTCCGGTTAAATTGCAGGACAAAACCATCCTCTTTGATTTGAGTTCAGTTCGGTGACGACGTCCCAAGGAAAAGGCGTAAAAACCACCTGCCCGTATTGCGGTGTAGGCTGTGGAATAATTGCCAAGCGAGAGGCAGATGGTTCAGTTGAAATATCAGGCGACCCGGATCATCCCGCAAACTATGGACGACTTTGCTCAAAGGGGTCGGCGCTCGGTGAAACTGTCGGACTGGATGGCCGTCTGCTCTTCCCTGAAGTTGATGGAAAGCGAACAGACTGGGACACAGCGCTGGATCATGTTGCAGACGTTTTTGCGAAAACAATCAAAGAGCATGGACCTGATTCCGTTGCGTTCTATGTGTCGGGGCAGATTCTGACGGAAGATTATTACGTCGCCAACAAACTCATGAAGGGCTTTATCGGTTCTGCGAATATCGACACGAATTCACGTCTTTGTATGGCTTCGTCCGTTGCGGGACATCGTAAAGCCTTTGGGACTGATACGGTTCCAGGAACTTATGAAGACCTTGAGCTTGCTGATCTGATTGTTTTAGTGGGTTCCAATCTGGCCTGGTGTCATCCGGTTCTCTACCAGCGTATTGAAGCTGCAAAGCAGGTTCGACCGGAGATGAAAGTGGTTCTCGTAGATCCACGACGAACCATGACTGCAAACATCGCCGACGTGCATCTCGCAATCAAACCGGACGGTGATACAGCCCTGTTCAACGGCCTGCTCGTTAATCTCGCAGAGAATGGCAAACTCAATCAGGATTACATCGTCAGATATACAAATGGATTGGATGAAACCCTTGCCGCTGCCAATTCGACCACATCCGAGTTAGAAAATCTCACAGGACTTTCATCAGTAGAACTACAAGAGTTTTATTCCCTTTTTGGTAACACTGAAAAGGTTGTGACGGTTTATAGTCAGGGTGTAAATCAATCTGTCAGTGGCACTGACAAAGTCAGCGCAATTCTCAATTCCCATCTTGCTACTGGACGAATTGGCAAGCCGGGCATGGGGCCATTCTCAGTCACTGGGCAACCCAATGCAATGGGTGGACGTGAGGTTGGTGGACTTGCCAACATGCTTGTCTGCCACATGGACCTTGAAAACCCTGAGCACCGCGATCTGGTTCGGGGCTTTTGGCAGTCGCCGCACATCCCGGAAAAGCCAGGCCTAAAAGCGGTGGATATGTTCAAAGCGGTTGCTGACGGTCGCATCAAGGCGATCTGGATCATGTCGACAAACCCGGTCGATAGCCTGCCTGAAGCTGACAGTGTCGCTCATGCTCTCGAGGAATGTCCGTTCGTTGTGGTCTCTGACATTTTGGAAGAGACCGACACAATGCGCTATGCGCACGTGAAGCTCCCTGCTGCTGCTTGGGGTGAAAAAGGTGGCACAGTTACGAATTCAGAGCGGCGTATTTCCCGACAACGCAGGTTCATGCATTTGCCGGGTGATGTGAAACCTGACTGGTGGCAAATGGTTGAAGTTGCGAAACGTATGGGATTTGAGGAAGCGTTCGCTTTTCAAACACCTGCAGAGATTTTCGATGAATATGCGAAGCTGTCTTGTCTGAAGAATGAAGGTAGTCGGGATTTTGATATCGGCGGCCTGTCGGGAATATCAGAAGCTCAATATGCTTCATTGCCTCCTTTTCAATGGCCACACAAAAGTGACGCCACGAGCACTGAAACGCGTTTCTTTGCCGATGGTAATTTTTACACACCGGATCGAAAAGCTCATTTCGTACCTGTGAAAGCCAAGACAAACCAAATAGTTGATGAAGAGTTTCCATTTGTCCTAAACACAGGCCGCATACGCGATCACTGGCATACGATGACGCGTACTGGCATGTCGCAGCGTCTTTCCTCCCATTTGGCCGAGCCTTTTTGTGAAGTGCATCCGGGTGATGCGAACAATCTGGGTATTAAATCAGCGTCTCTTATCAATATGGAAAATCAATATGGTGAGATAACTGTAAGAGCTCTGGTTACCGATAGAGTCCAAAAAGGTTCGATTTTCGTACCCATGCATTGGACAGATCAATTCGCATCTAACGGCAGAGTGGATAAATTGGTCGCCGCAAAACTTGATCCGTTTTCCGGACAACCAGCTTCAAAGAATGTTGCTGTAAAGATAAGTCAGGCTAATTCGGGTGCGTTTGCATTTCTGCTAACCCGCGAAAAACTTGACCTCGACTTCTCAAAGGCTTCGTATTGGGCAAGTGCAAGATGCCCCGGTGGTTGGCGGCATGAACTGGCATTTGCAACCAGACGAGATGCCATGGTTTTCGGAGACAAGCTTGCAACTGAGACATTCGGCGATGAAGTGCTGGATTATAATGATCCAGTATCGAATGAACATCGCCTCGCTATCTTTAAAAAAGGTAGACTATCGGCTGCGTTTTACATGTCTCCCGAGCCGGTTCTACTGGCACGGGAATGGCTCATAGAACAGCTTCAACACGATTTTGAGACAGCAGAACAACGCCAAAAAGTTCTTGCCGGGCGAGCTGATGCAACGAAGCCCGATAAGGGGCCAATCGTCTGTTCGTGTATGGCTGTAGGTGTGAATGAAATCTTCACAGCAATCCAGGCTGGAAATACCACAGCTCAGACTGTCGGTGAAGCAACAACAGCAGGAACGAATTGTGGTTCCTGTCGTGCAGAAATCAATGGAATGATCGATGTCTACTTACGCGAAACCAAAATTGCTGCCGAATAAACCTCGTATACGTTCACCGAAAGCAATTGATGATTTGGCTGTTTTGCCAGTTTTTTACAAACTGCAAAGCAAGAAAGTCATAGTGGCTGGCGGATCGGAAGCAGCGGCCTGGAAAGCTGATCTCCTTGCTGCAAGTGGTGCGGTTGTTCATATCTTTGCAACTGAACTGAGTGAAGAATTCGCAGATCTTATGCGAGGTCCAAGAGCCAGCAATTTCATTCTACATAAACGCCCTTGGGCGAGTGACGTTTTTGAAAACGCAAATATAGCCATCGCAGATGCACAGTCCGATGGAGAAGCTCAGGCATTTTATTGTGCCGCCAAAGCTGCGGGTGTGCCGGTTAACGTAATCGATAACCCTACCTATTGTGAGTTCCAGTTCGGTTCAATTGTGAACCGCTCTCCAGCAATCGTTTCCATCTCAACAGATGGTGCTGCGCCAATTCTTGGCCAGGCCATCCGCCAGCGCATCGAGACGCTTTTACCGGGAACGCTTAAAGACTGGGCGCAATTTGCAAAGGATATTCGCGATACAGTCACGCAGAAATTGAAGCCCGGATTGGAGCGCCGAAGATTTTGGGAAACACTCTCTACTGCAGCGTTTACAAAACCACTAAAAAATACAGAGCGTGAACTTGTTACTGACAATATTGCCTCAATCGCCTCAGGCACCAGCCGTGGAAAGGTAACTCTGGTCGGCGCTGGACCTGGCGATGCGGAACTTTTGACGCTCAAGGCCATGCGGGCACTGCAGGCGGCAGATGTAATACTATTTGATGATCTTGTATCTGATGATGTTCTGGAGCTTGCAAGGCGCGAAGCCAAGAAAATGCTTGTCGGAAAACGTGGCGGACGAACTTCCTGCAAACAAGAAGATATAAACGATATGATGGTCACCTTCGCTAAGGCTGGCAAAAATGTTGTCCGTCTCAAGTCAGGTGATCCCGTGATTTTTGGTCGGGCAGGGGAAGAAGTTGCTGCTCTTGAAACTCAAGATATACCTGTATCTATTATTCCAGGTATTACGTCGGCGTCCGCCATGGCAGCACAACTGGGCATCTCGTTAACCCATAGAGAGTATGCCCAAAATGTTCGGTTTATTACAGGTCATTCAAAGAACGGCAAACTCCCCGAGACAATCGATTGGCAATCGATCTCTCACTCCGCAACCAGCACCGTTTTCTACATGGGGGGCAGAACCGCTAGCGCGATCAAACGAGAACTTATTCATCATGGAATGAATGAAGCTACACCCGTTACGATAGCCTCTTCTATCACTCGAGATGATCAGCAAGTGTGGCATGGCAATTTAGGTTCTCTTGACCGTGGAATTGAAGGGATCGGCTACAATAATCCGGTTCTGATCGGAATCGGGCAGGTTTTTGAAGCCTCCGCCAAGTGTAATAGTAGTTTCGAGTTGCCCAAGCAAAACACCGCTTAGATCGTATACGCATACATTTTTTGTAAGTGAAAATTACGGCGAAGTATAAGTCTGCTCTTGGCAACAAGGGGCGTTGAGAGCAAAATTGATTCTGTCGCTTTGTCCGCATAGCGGTAATTCCATTCTGATTATGGAGCAGCATCTCTTGGGAGTTTAATTTTTGATACCCTATTGGGTGGCATAACTTGATTGGTCCAATTGCAATGTTAATTTATTGGTGGCTTTTCCGGCAAGGGGATGATTGTTTCTGGTGCTGGTGGTCGGTAGCCGAGTGATGAATGCGGGCGTTTTTTGTTATAGTGCTTCCTCCATTGTTCGATGAGTATTTGGGCTTCTTTTAGCGAGCAGAATATCTCCTCGTTGAGTAGTTCATCGCGTCGTCTGGCATTGAAGCTTTCGATGTAACCGTTCTCCCAGGGACTGCTTGGTTCGATGTAGGCGGTCTGTGCGCCAACTAGGTTGATCCACATTCTTACGACTTCAGCAACGAACTCCGGGCCGTTATCAGACCGGATACGGGCGGATGTTGGGCGGTTTGATCCGTTGCTTTGTGAATGTCTACTAAGCGGATAAAGCGACCAATTGAAAAACTTCACATAGCTGAATTGTGACAGGTTAAATCAGCCGTCTTGCAGACCGCTGAAACGTTTTGCTTCTTACATGTTTTCGCTGATCAACAAGGCGATCATCAGAATGGAAACAGCGACAATCCATGATGCTATCGCGCGCCAGGCAATCACGATCCAATCGTACCGCACAGACGCAATGACAAGTTGTATAACCAGACACGTTGTCATCGAGCCAAGTAGGATAGCTGTGCCAACTCCAAGGTATGAAAACAATGGGATTACTAGCCAATCATAGCCACTAAACATGACATTTGCCGTAATGGCAGTTGTTCCGACAATCAGAGTCCCTGATAACCATCTCTCAATGTTTGGGGACGCAGCAACTATTAATCCAATCAAGATAGTTGCGACATAAGCTGTCATATCGGTTGGGATCCAACCAAATGGCGCAACCAGTACACCCAAAAGAAAACCGACAAGAAGAAAACCGGCGGTCCAAGTCAATGAAAACGTTGGGCGGGTTCCTGCAAAAAGCCCTGTTGCGAGAGTAGGTAATATGGCGGAGGCAAAGCTGAACGTGGCTTCGAAGCCGTAAAAGAAGTCGTCAAAGGCGTGTTGGAAGTGATTGCCTCCGTGCGCATGCGCCTTAGATGATGTCAATGCAACGAAACCTGCGGCGAGCATCGTGGAATTGAATTGTCTCAGTCCAGAGAATACCTTTCCAATCGTCATGCAAGACCAGTGAGGAACGCTCCGCCAACGAGTGCAATCGCCACGCCACCGGCTCGTACGATTACCTTGCCAATATCAGAGCCAACAAGACTTCCAAACAGGATGCCGGCTGCGTGCAACAAGCCGGTAGCAATCACGAAACCAATCCCATACGCCACCGGATTGGCTGCTTCCGGCAACTCAGTCCCGTGAGCGTATCCGTGAAAAATTGCGAACAATCCCACAAGTCCTGCGGCAACAATCATTGGTGCCTTTATGAACATCGCCACGAGAAGGCCAAGAACAACACCGGATAGAGCAATACCGGTCTCGATGAATGGTACAGGTATGCCTAATATTCCAAGGGCAGCTCCTATCGCCATTACCAAAGGAAAAACGATGGGAAGTAACCAGATTGCCGGATTACCAAGAATAGCACCCCAAAGCCCAACTGCCACCATTGCGACGACATGATCCCAGCCGAATATCGGATGGGTCAAACCGCTCAGAAAGCCTCCGGTCAGTCCGTCTCCGCCATGTGCAAATGCCGGGCTGGTCAAAAAGAAAGTGTAGATGATAGATACCCAAAATTTCGGTTTGCCCAACATGTTTTTTCCTCTCCGTCACATGCACTTTTGACCAATCTTAATATGCATACGAGAAAGCCATAAAATCCACCCCAAGCATTTTCGTCAAGGTTTTCAAGAGCTATGACAAACAGAGACAATCCAAGCCTGTTAACTTGCGCGTTGGAATACTGACGTCTGGTTTGGGTTCAATCCAGTTATTGGAGCAAGTTTCAGCGATTTGATATCCCCGAATGGCAGGTTTGCAGAACAAAACTGTCAATGCATACCAGTCTGGTATCATATTTGCCGAGTTTGCGAGTATCCGGCTTCACCCTGCATCAGACGAAGCAGGGTGAGGAACTGCTGGTCGTTTAACTGCCAAGCGACTTGGACATGGGAAGCACTCGCACACGGCGTCCGGTCGCTGCCATTACAGCGTTCGCAACAGCAGGTCCAATCGACGGAACACCAGGTTCACCTACACCGGTTGGATTGTTGGTTGAAGGAACAATATGCACTTCCACTTCCGGCATCGCATCGATACGCAACGGTGTGTAGCTGTCATAATTGCCTTCAACAACTTCACCGTCCTCCAGGGTGAGTTCCTCGGCCAGAATTGACCCCAGTCCGAATCCAGTGCCACCTTCCATCTGAGCCTTGATGACGTCAGGATTGATAGCGACACCACAATCAACAGATACCGTGACTTTATGGACTACAGGCTCGCCATCTTCCATCGATATCTCAGCGACGTGAGCTACTACGGACGAGAAGCTTTCATGAACCGCAAGACCACGGAACCTGCCTTCAGCAACAGCTTCTGACCATCCAGCTTTATCAGCGGCAAGTTTCAATACGGCAGCATGCTTCGGATGATCCCTTAGCAATTCCATGCGGAGTTCATATGGATCACGACCAACCTCAGTGGCCACTTCATCCAGGAAGGTCTCGACAGCATAGGCAGTGTGAGTTGATCCTACCGCCCGCCACCATAATACCGGAACATTAACCGCGGTCGTAGTCAGGCCCACGCGGAGGTTTGGTATTGCATATGGAATGTTGGAAGCGCCTTCGACGGATGTTCCGTCAACCCCATTTTGGATGAGACCTTCAAACGGCGTGCCGCTTACGATTGACTGACCGACAATGTGGTTGTCCCAGGCGATGAGATTGCCATCAGCATCAAGACCGGCCTTGAACTGGTGCAGATAGGCCGGCCGATACCGTCCGCCACGCATGTCGTCTTCGCGGGTCCACTGTACTTTTACCGGAGCACGGAAATCGATCGCCTTCGCCACAGATACGGCTTCTGCCACAACATCGCCATCAGCAACCGCTCTGCGGCCAAAGCCGCCGCCTGTCTTCATCACATGCATAACAACCTGTTCCGGCTTTACTCCGGCAATTGTGGATGAAATGTACTGGTAGAGATCAGGAATCTGATGTCCGCCCCAGACTTCCAACGTTCCATCAGAGTTCATGCGGGCGATTGCGTTGAGAGGTTCCATCGCAGCATGTGCCAGATAAGGGAACTCAAAGGTTGCTTCCACAACCTTCTCTGCTTTTTCAAGCGCTTCTTTTACGTTACCTTCCGTGCGAGCGATTGCCTGAGGCTCGTTTGGACCAAGCGCACGATATTCAGACATGATTTGCTCGGAGCCACGGATTTCAGCTTCGGATTCATCCCATTCAACTGCCAGAACTTCACGGCCCTGGATAGCAGCCCACATGTGCTCAGCCACAACAGCCACACCGCGTGGAATTGCGACCACGTCAGTCACGCCACGAACTTCGAGGGCTGCAGTAGCATCAAATGATTTTACCTTCGCGCCAAATTTTGGCGGATGTGCCACAACCGCAGTCAGCATGCCGTCAAGTTTGACATCGATCGTGAATGTATGGGTGCCATTGGTTTTCGAAGCGGTATCAAATCGCCGTCGGATAGAAAGTTGGTCGAGAGTTTTGCTGCAACCAGATATTCCGCCAAAGACTGAGTGTCAGTGATCAGGTCTTCACGCTGCTTATCTTTGTAGGCTTCCGCCGCAGCCAGCGAAGAGCCTACAACATTGCGAACGCGGTCAGAAAACCACCCCTCTAGCCCGAAGTTAAGAGTGATGACGGCAAACACTGCCACCAAGACTGTGGGGACCAGGGCCAGCAGTGTGAATACGGATGTAAGACGCAAATGCAGCTGTGACCCGGCAGAGCCGGCGCGGCGCGCCATAACCATTTTGAACACACCGCGCAGGATCAAGGCGGCAATAATCAGGACATAAACCAGATCCGCAAGCAGGATAAGGCGAACTCCGCTGGTTCCACCGACCAGTTCAAGCGGACCCAAGGCAAGGTATGTTAGAACCACAAGAACAGGGCCGAGGCCCACAAGCGCTAGTGTGCGCGCCGTCTGTGACCGGCGCCCAGTTATCAGACTGAACGTTTCACCGAAAAGCCCGGCCCGAGCCGGAGATTTGATCTGCCTTACCGCCATGCCACTCTTGTTTAAATTCGCCTGCGACGCCTGGTGACGCCATAAAGCCACGGTGACTGTTGCTTCTTTACATCAACTTGCGGCGGCGTGTCACGCGAATATCGAGGTCTGTGACCTTTTTTCTCAAAGTATTGCGGTTGATGCCTAGCAAGTCGGCACATTTTGCCTGATTTCCGGCGGTGGCCTCCAAGGCAATTTCGATCAAGGGAAGCTCGATTTCGCGTAAAATTCGCCGATACTTTGATTTACATGGGGGAGTGTTGCCACCTCCCGGCCTATATCAGCG
>JBCCYR010000029.1:0-13704 GCA_039189355.1 Pseudomonadota bacterium | reverse complement strand
GGAGTTTATCGTGCGCGGCTGGAAAACTCCCATTCTGGCCGCCATGCTGATGACCATCTCGTTTATCACCTACCTGATTATTTCTCCTGAAAATCCAATCTCAACCAATGTTACTCCAGATCGTGCACCTCCCGTTCTTGAACGCGTAAAACCGACCCGCGATGTCACCCCCGACGAAATACTGAAAGCGCCACAGCTTGAAGAAACCGTGCTGGAGAGACTGCCCGCAGTTGAGCCGCCTCCGCTGCCACCAAAACCCATCGAGCCGGACCGCTTCCAAAGGCCGGAAATTATCGCTGCCGGGATCATAAAGTCCGGTGGACGGCTAATTGAACTCGCTGGCATTGACCCCGTACAACTTGAACAAACATGTGAAACGCAATCCGGCGGGCAATGGCCCTGCGGCCGCTTTGCCCGGACCGAGTTGCGCAGTTTCATTCGTGGCCGTCCAATCGAATGCGATCCGGTCGATGAAAATACCGGAACCATTGTTACCCGCTGCCGCCTTGCTTCCTCTGACATTTCCGCCTGGCTGGTCATGACCGGATGGGCGCGGCCAAAGGGCAATCTCTTTGCCGAAGAGCTTGCAGCAGCAAAGGAAAATGAGCGCGGCATCTGGCGAAAAACAGCGCCATGAATACCATACCTATCCGTCAACGGTTTCCATGTTCCAGGCTTTCAGGATTTTCGGCAGGGCGATACTCCAGTCCATCACACCGGTTCTTTCAGCCCATGCAGAATACTGAGCTAGCAGGTCCTGCTCCAGCGGCTGGTTTTTTCCTGCGAGATTGTTGAGTTCAGTGCGGTCTGTATCCATATCGTAAAGCTCCCAGTCGAAGCCGTACTGTCTCACCAGTTTGAAATTCCCGAGCCTGATTGCGCAATTGCCTTCGTGTTCGAAGAAGATCGGTTGTTCGCGCTGCCACTCCTTTGCCTGCAGCAACGAAAGCAGGGACTCTCCCTGTGCCGGCTGGATTGCATGACCACCCAGTTCTTTCACGTAAGGACTGCCTGTTACTTCAAGAATGGTCGGCAGGATGTCCACGACATGGCAGGCCTCCTGCGCAACGGATGGGGTCTTGATGCCGTCAGGCCAATGGGCAATCAGGGGCGTGGATATGCCGCCCTCATGCACATAGTGTTTGTAAAGCCGGAAAGGCGCATTGGACACGTTCGCCCAAGGCTTGTCATAACTCTGGTAGGTTTCATCCCCACCCGGCATCAGGTCCGGGATATTGCCCATCGTGATCTTGCGCCCGTCCAACGTGTGATCCGGGAAAGATTGTGCCCAGCCGTCTTCCGCCATGAACTCCGCACAACCGCCATTGTCCGACAAAAACAAGATGAGTGTGTTTTCGTACTGATCCAGTCTTTTCAACGCGGATACGAGCCTGCCAACCGACTGGTCCATACGGTCAACCATCGCGGCATAGGTCGCCATTTTGGCCGCTTCCCAGTCCTTGTGTTTGACCGCCTCCCAGGGCAAGACTTCCCGGTCTCGCGGCGAGATATCCCAGTTCGTGCGAAACAGCCCGTTTGCATTCATCTCTTCATGGCGGGCAGTGCGGGTGTTGTCCCATCCCTGATTGTACACACCATCATATTTGGCAATGTCTTCCGGCAATGCATGAAGGGGCCAATGGGGCGCTGTATGCGCCAGATACAGAAAGAACGGTGTTTCATCTGCTACCGCATCACTGACCATGCCAATGGCCTTGTCGGTGATTGCGTCAGTATAATAAAAACTGTCCGGCGACACTTCCACTTTGCCATCGTCTTCAAGAATGTAATGGGGATGGAAGAAGTGGGTCGCACCATCGAGCGTACCGTAAAAACGGTCAAAGCCGCGCTGCCTTGGTGTGGGATGGTCTACATCCCCCACCCGCCAGCTGTCCGTGTCACGCGGGTTGAAGTCGCCGGCCACATGCCATTTGCCGGACATGAGCGTGCGATAGCCGGAAGCACGCAAATGCTCCGCAATCGTCGCGCTGTCATTACGCAGAAATCCCTGATAGGCAGGCGTGCCGAGATCGACACCCATATGGCCAATCCCGGCATTATGCGGATAAAGTCCCGTAAGCAAAGAGGCTCGCGTCGGGCAGCACCGCGCGCAATTATACATCGAGGTGAGCAAAGCCCCACCCCTTGCCAGAGCGTCAAGATTGGGTGTTCTGATTTCCGAACCCGTTATGCCGAGATCTGCAAACCCCATGTCATCCACAAGGATGAGAATGACATTTGGTTTTTGGATATTCGTTTCCGGCATGGTCACACTCCCCGATTTTACAAGACACAGAGTTCAACATCGGAAGGGTTTTGTCGATAGGGTTTGCTTTTCTCTTTTCCGCCAAGGCATCCGCCTTGCCGTCCGCTGACGCGCCTGCGTTTTGGCTTTTAGCTCCCGCTTCGGGCAAAGCCCTTGCGCGACTCTTGTTCGCCAAAGCCTTGCGCTGCCGCGTAGGCGGGAGGTGTCCCTGCGAGCGTAGCCAGCATGCGAAGCCGGCGCTGATGCGCCGCCCCTGCGGAGCCGATGCGCAAGCATCTGGCGTGAGCGCGAACCAGAGCCCTGCCACGGAGGGAATTCTTTTCCCTTGCCCAAAGGGCCTGAGCCGATAGGCGAAGCGAAAGCTTGTCTTTCGTGCCAGCGCAGGCGTCTCCCGGCAGGGAGACTGCCGTGAGCTCAAACCAAAAAACTACACACAACTGCGGGACCCGATTGCCGATACCGTCCTGTGTGCTGGACCGATCAGGTCCCGCGCGGAGATTTGATGTCAGTGGTCAGGGTTTTCAAGCACACGCCCTGCCAAAGCCTCTCTGCAACTTTCGTGAAAGGTCCTCAAGCGACGCCGCTTTCGGGCATTCCGCGCTGAAATTGCTATCTGCAATTTCCGGCCAAAGGCCGCCGCGCTGCATTAAGCCGCCCACTTCCGCAATCCTGCAGGCCTAATCGTCTGTCACCCGGAAGCTTGGTTCTCGCAACCGCAATCAAGACGCTTCAAACAGCCTGCGCCGGACCCGGATATGGCCACCGCCGCTCCGCTGCCTGCAAAGGCATCCAACGGTGGCGCCGTTCGATGGTCATGCATCTTTGCAGGTGGAAAGAAGTATGAATGAGGAAAAGAGAGCGGGGATAGATTTTCTTGAGAATGGCAGCTAAGCGGACAAAGTAAACGTCGGCATCGTGTGAATGAATGTCTGCTCCATTCTGAGGACTCAACGGATGGTCGCGACACATTGGGCAAACTTCTCTGCCGTTTTCTAGAATCGCAAGGTCTTCCCCTGGCGCTCGTTAAGCTGTTCGGCGACTGCGCTTCGTGCATTCCTTGTGTTTTCCATAAGTTGTTATTGGAGCGGCTTTCTCATCAAGACGAATGTTCCTTCCGGGAATGATTGCAATTCCACAAATTCATATCCGAGAACCGTATAAAACTCCCGCGCGGTCAGAGAGGAATGAACCATTATCTCTGACATAACTTTTTTTCGCGCTTCTTCTTCAATTCTTGCAACCAGCACTTTGCCAAACCCTTGTCCCTGGTACTCGGGCTGCACGAACATCGAACGCAGATAGTCATCTCTCAGCCCCACCGTTGCAACGAGATTGGCACCTACGAAGCACAAAAGAATATGCTCGTTTTCAATTCTTTCGGCGACCGGCTCCGGCTCAAAAATCGCGCACAGCATATCGATTGACTTTTGATCGTAGTCCTTGGAATTTGAAACGCGGATTGTGCGCTTGATCAACTCACTGAGCGGAACTACATCGGCAACGGTTGCCCGTCGGATATTGAGCGACTTCATAGCGACAAGTTTATCCGGGACATGCGACTTCGACAAGCTGGCAGAAATGGCGAATACGGGTCAGAAGCAATTGGACTTCTCTATGTCATTCACGAAGGGAAGCGGGTTCACAATCTTCATGGTATGTTCTGCCAGAACTATCGGATCAGTTGATTCAATCACTATTGCAAACATTTTGTGAGGCGCAGCATCGGTCACTTTGGGCTCATAGCAGCCATTCAGTTTCAATCAACCACCATTTCCCGGCGGCACATCGAGAGCGGGGTTTTCATCGAAAAATCCTTCAGGCATCCAGTGAAATCCTGCATAAACGACCGGTTGAACGGGCCAGTCTTCCGGCCGCGGCAGATGGTTGAAGCCAAGCGTGTACCAGGTAACGATTTCTGCATTGTCCAGGGAACGGTCAGCCTGGATCCATTTGGGCAATCCTTCACCGGGCCCGCTCTGGTTCGGATACCAGCCCGCCGGATAAAGCTCCCCGGGATCATGGGATGTCGCCCAAAAGTGCTTGAACATGAAGCCTGCACGCTTGGCGATAGGAGACGCAGGATCAAGCAGCGGCAATGCATTGCCGCCTGGTGCGAGCTTGTAAGCGACCGGATTGCCCAATGCATTTTTTGAACCGGAATTCACGACTTTCCAGTATCGTCCCCGCGCGAGATCAAGTTCACGTGCCGCTTCAGATTCGCTTTTGAGTTGTCTGTCGCAGATTGTCACCGCATTGCCATGAGGATTTGCCGGACCGGGCGGCGCCGCCTCAAAGTCTACTTCATGAACCGAGTTTTCCGGTCCATCGACGCACATGTCGAAACGGAAGCTGAATGTATGCTGGTGTACATGGGATTCAATGCCCGGAGCCACCAAAGCTCCAAACTCTGATTTTTCACCGGGTGCGATTGCGGTCGGGAACGGTATGCCGGTTGCCTTTACCTCTACACCGATCGTGCCATCCTGATAAAAATACCAGAAAAACCCGTAAACATAATTTCCGATTGTGCATATTGACGAAATCACCAAACGGCGGGACCGCACGGCACGCATCTTGCCCGTCTTTGAATCCGTATGCTTCCAGAGAAGCCCGAAATCCTCTTCGTGCATGCAAACCGCGTTTTTGATTTCCAGCGGCGTGCCGGACCAGTCATGAGTGTACAGATCGAAATAGTGAATATGCCCAAGACAATCACAACCCAGTTTGAGCGAGTCGAGACAGGCACCAAGACCGTATTCTCCGGTGTCAAATGCGTTGCGGCGGTAATTGCCGCCAGTCGGATCACCATAGGGGACAACCATTTCTGCCATTGAGGCCCGCCGCATGATTGGTCTCAGTTTGCCACCATCCTCATAGCCGATGTTGTGCAACACCAGCCCCTCGCGCTGATTGAACCCTATCCGCACATGCCACCGCTGCCATTCCACGGCGTATCCATCGACCGTAAAGCTTGGCCCGTCCGGTTGGGTGATCTCCAGCCGCTTGATGTCATCACGCAAGTCCTGTGTTGGGCGAAGTGATTTGGTGTCTGGCGGCAAGGGCACAACACCAAAATCATCAACACGGATGACTTTCATTCTCTGAAGGTCAACGACAGGGTGAAGATTGGCAATTGGCCGCCCATAGCGGTTGTCACCTGCATCGTTGCAAACCCAGCAATGGCAATACGCTATGCGCTCGCCGTGCTCTTCCTCGAGCCCAAAGTTTCCGGCAGCCCAGGTTTCCACCAGAACCGTATCAAGGTCGGTGATGCCACGTTTTTCAAGGGCTTCAATAAATCGTTCGTCCTGCTTGACCAATGTGTCACCTGCCGAAAATTCATCCGGAACAATTCGGGCTTGCGCGCCCTCTATATGTTGCCAGCTTTCAATTTTATCTTCATCAAGGTTTACAATCCCGTTCAGGGTACGGTTTGAGGAGGGCTCGTAACAGCAAACATATGCCCGCCGGGGCACTTGCTCGATAGCAGCATCCAAATCGGAAAGCGGGAGCCTCGGCTCTTCAAGCGTTATCGTTTCAAACCATCCGCTTTCATCCAGTCCGGAATCACGTTTTATGATGTGAACCGCGTGGGTAATTTCCTGCCGGTTTAAAGGGTCAAGCGGATGGGATGGGGATTTGCTATTCATGTCGCCTTGTCCAGTGCTTCCAGAAACTTGTCTTTTTCGTTTGGATGCATGCCGATACTGGTTTCCGGGTAAGGGAAATTTTTGGCTGCCACTTCGCCATGGAAGGCTTTAAGGGCCGACACGCGTTCCTCGTAAAGCTGGTCATGCAGCCGCTGCAGATTGCCGAATGCGTGCGCGTGTTTGGGCGGTTTTTCCTCTTCACTGTTCTCGCCGCAAATATCCTTCACAAAGGAAAAGACCGCGTCGCCTGCATTCCCCGAGCCAAGCGAGAAGGTAACAATTGAAGTCTTGTCGTTAACCGCTTCCAACACTTCCTCGGCAATGCACTCCGCTTCAACTGCAAAAACACCGACATCCTCCATGCGTTTGAGCGTGCGGTAGATTTCCATGGCTTCGTCGGCGGTCCTGCCAAACGCGCGCAAGCCGCCGCTGTAATGGCTGAAGGTCGGGATCAGGCCGATATGGCTTTGCACCGGTATGCCTTCTTTCGACAATGCTTCCATCACATCATAGGACCGCAGCGTGTAGTACATGT
This sequence comes from Pseudomonadota bacterium, assembly GCA_039189355.1. Lineage (GTDB taxonomy): Bacteria > Pseudomonadota > Alphaproteobacteria > Rhizobiales > Rhizobiaceae > JAALLB01. Next base: position 7,253 of record JBCCYR010000029.1, on the reverse strand, counting down.
CGCCACCCTTGCGCATCATGTCAAAGGCATGCTCCATGATCTGGTCGGTGGTTGCAAACTGCGCCCAGGTGCTGCCGACCCCTGCGAACGTATGAGGTGCGACCTGCCGGACTTCTTCAATCTGCTCGTCCCAGACCACGAGAAGGTCTATTCCTGCATCCAGACAGGCCTGCAGCTCAATCATGTTTGCCGGATTGGACATGCTGAGTTTTCTGCCGGAACCCTTCAATGCCTGAAGGTCAGCAATCGTATAGTTGCGCTTTGCAGGTGTGCGGCTGAAGTCGTAAATCCGTTTCATCAAATCCCCTCCCCAATGAATGCCTGCTTGCGAACAGACAACCCGGAATGATTCATGTCAATACGGATTTGGTGTCAGTCGGCAACAACTTTCGCGACGACTTCCTCAAAACGGCGAACGGCGCCGTCCACGTCTTTCAGCTTATCGAGGCCGAAGAGACCGATGCGGAAAGACATGTAGTCTTCGCCCTCATCGCACATCAGAGGAACACCTGCTGCAATCTGCATTCCGTTTGCCGCAAACTTGCTGCCGTTCTTGATTTCCGGATCATCCGTATAGCTGACGACAACGCCTGGCGCGTGAAAGCCCTCGCCTGCAACGCTTTTGAAGCCGTGTGAAACGAGGACTTCACGAATGCGGGTTCCGAGTTCCGCCTGCTTTTCCTTTGCTTTCGCAAATCCGAAATCTTTCGTTTCCAACATGATATCGCGGAAGCGTTTTAGAGCATCGGTCGGCATGGTCGCGTGATAGGCATGGCCACCATTTTCATAGGCCTGCATGATTTCGTACCATTTTTTCAGGTCACAGGCGAAAGAGGTGCTTTTGGTTTCAGCAAGTTTCACAATTGCCTTTTCGCTCATCATGACAAGGCCAGCAGCCGGCGAAGCAGACCAACCCTTCTGCGGGGCACTCACCAGAACATCAACCCCACAGGCTTTCATGTCGATCCAGATTGTACCTGAAGCAATGCAGTCAAGCACAAACAGCCCGCCATGCTCGTGAACGGCATCGGCGGCAGCTTTGATGTAGCTGTCCGGCAGCATCATACCGGCCGAAGTTTCTACATGCGGGGCAAAAACCACATCCGGTTTTTCCTCACGGATACGCTCAACCAGTTCTTCAACCGGTGTCGGCGTGAACGGGGCTTGCGTATTGTCCAAAGCGCGATGGGCTTTCATCACGGTTGAGGCAGCAGGCATGTCACAGGCTTCGAAAATCTGGGTCCAGCGGTAGGAGAACCAGCCGTTTCGAACGATCATGGCATTTTGTCCGGTTGCGAACTGCCGCGCCACCGCTTCCATGCCGTAAGTACCGCCACCGGGAATGACTGCCACGCCGTCTGCGTTGTAGACTTCTTTCAGCATGGAAGAGATGTCATTCATTACAGACTGGAACGACTTCGACATGCTGTTGAGGGAACGGTCGGTAAAAACTACCGAATATTCAAGCAGGCCATCTGGATCAATATCAGGCAACAAAGCAGGCATTTGGGGCTCCGTGAAAAAATTGCTTAAAATTTCATACACTGATTTTCATCGGGCCGCATTTCAAAAATGCGACATGCAACGCGTCAAAGTGTCGAATATTTTCCGGGCAGAATATAAAAAGGCAGAGCGTGGCTCTGCCTCTTCGTTGCCAGTTGTTCTTGCGGACGGTCGTCAATGCTGGGTTAGGGTTAGACGACCGCCCTTATCTGAAACTTATGTAAACTCCGGATAAGCTTCAACACCCACCTCGGTTTTGTCGAGGCCCAGCGCTTCCTCTTCTTCGCTGACGCGAATTCCGATGGTTACTTTGAGAATGGTCCACAGGATCGCACTCGCGACAACAGTGAAGATACCGTATGCCAGAATGCCCACGATCTGTGTTCCGAAGCTTGCATCACCGTTGGTAAGCGGAACCGCAAGGGTACCCCAAATACCTGCAATCAGGTGAACAGGGATCGCACCAACCACATCGTCGATCTTGAACTTGTCGAGAAGCGGAACGGAGAACACCACGATCACGCCACCGATACCACCGATAACGATTGCCATGAATGCGCTTGGCGCAAGGGGTTCAGCTGTAATCGATACGAGACCAGCCAAAGCACCGTTGAGAGCCATTGTTACGTCGACCTTCTTGTAGACGAACTGCATCAGGATCATTGACACGACCACGCCACCTGCAGCAGCAAGGTTGGTGTTGACGAAAATGCGGGATACGTCAGATGCGTTTGCATTGTCACCCAGTGCAAGCTGTGAACCGCCGTTGAAGCCGAACCAGCCGAGCCACAGGATGAATGTACCCAGTGTTGCCAGCGGGATGGAAGAACCGGGCATTGGAACAACCTTGCCGTCTTCAGTGTACTTGCCTGCACGCGCGCCAAGGATGATGGCACCGGTCAGCGCAGCCCAGCCGCCAACGGAGTGAACGATTGTGGAACCGGCAAAATCAGAGAAACCCATTTCTGAAAGCCAGCCGCCGCCCCACTGCCAGGAACCTGAAATCGGGTAAAAAATACCGGTCAGGACTGCAGTGAAGATAATGAATGGCCAAAGCCTGATCCGTTCAGCGATTGTACCGGAAACGATGGAAGCTGTGGCAGCACAGAAGACCATCTGGAAGAACCAGTCTGAAGCAACGGAGTAATCGCCTTCGTTTACCTCGCCTGCACCGGGCCAGCTGTATGGAACCGGAGTTCCGTAGTAACCACCATTGTCACCGACGCCTGAATACATCAAGCTGTAGCCACAAACCCAGAACATGATACCGGCTACAGAATAAAGACCAATGTTCTTGAGACATTGCATGGATACGTTCTTTGAACGGACAAGGCCTGCTTCCAGCATCGCAAAGCCTGCCGCCATGAACATGACGAGAAAACCGCCCATCAAGAAGAGTAATGTGTTGAAAACGAAAGCGGTTTCCGCCTTGACGCTTTCAAGTGTTACGTCCTGTGCCAGTGCCGGCGTGCTTGCAAGCAGCGCTGCGCTGGTCAGGAACATCAAGTTTTTATTTTTAATCAACATGATTTTTTCCCTGAATACTTAATTTGCCTTAAAGTGCATCGGCACCGGATTCACCGGTTCTGATGCGGATCGCCTGTTTGAGATCGTAGACAAAGATTTTGCCGTCACCGATCTGGTCGGTGCGTGCAGCATTTGTGATCGCCTCAACGACCTTGTCTGTGAGATCCGCAGCTACTGCGACCTCAATCTTGATTTTTGGAAGAAAGTTGATGGCATATTCAGTCCCACGGTAAATCTCCGTATGACCCTTCTGACGCCCATACCCCTTAACCTCAGTTACGGTCAGTCCTTCAACGCCGACTTCGCCAAGCGCTTTGCGGACTTCATCAAGTTTAAATGGCTTGATGATCGCCATGACTATATTCATGATGCTTCCTTTGCTTTTGCAAATTGTTGTGCGGGAACGACACGATGAAGGTCGAAAGTATATTCAGGACCTATAACCCAGCAGCCCCCGAAACTTGGATTATCCTTTGACGAGTGATGCGTCTGCTGCTAATTTTCGGCATACCCGTTGCAAAAAATGCAACGCAACACTCAAACCCAAAGAGTCCAACGAGAGTCATGCGTCATCTCCTCCCCTACAAATATGTTGAAGAAATCGCCAAGGCCGGTTCAATCCGGAAAGCTTCGGAGGTTCTTGCGATCACTCCGTCAGCGTTGAACAGAAGACTTCTGGCAATCGAGGAAGAACTTGGCGTTGCCATATTTGAACGCATGGCGGTGGGTGTCCGTCTCAATACGGCGGGGGAAATCCTGCTCGAGCATATCCGCAACCAGATGTCTGATCTTGAACGGGTCAAATCCCAGATTGCCGATTTGTCCGGTCAGCGCAGGGGTAATGTTGCAATAGCCTGCAGCCCTGAACTGACAGGCGGGTTTCTTCCCTCACAGGTTCAAAGATACCAGCAGGGGTTTCCGGGCGTCACCTTCAGGATCAACCGGCGTTTCCGCCTTGATGTGGAACAGGCACTGATTGAACACACATCCGATGTTGCGTTTATTTTTGAACCTGCAAAGCTGGCCGACTTTCAGACGGTTTACAATCTGAGACAGCCCTTGATGTGCGTTATGAGCAAAAGCCATCCATTGACAAAAAAGGAAATGCTGCGGCTGTATGAATGTGCGGAATTCCCGCTCTTGTTGCCTGAAACGTCCTGGGGCATCCGCCATCTGCTGGAGCAGTCCGCATTGCGTCTTGGTATAAACCTGCGGCCAGTTGTTCAGTCAGATGCGCGGGAGTTCCTGCGGGACTATGATCGTGAAGCCGGGCAATTGTCTTTTGAAATTCCGATTAACCTCAACCGCGAGAATGAACCGAAAGGGTTGATCGCCATTCCGCTGAACCCGCTGGATGTGCCGGACGGGTTTATTTTCGTCGGACATCTGCGCGGTCGAACGTTACCGGTTGCAGCGGCGCGGTTTCTGGAGCAGGTTACAACAGAAATGGCGCAAAGGTTAGAGTAGCAGGAGTATTGAGAATGAAGCCGGTAGCATTGATTGTCGGGGTAGGAGACGGCCTTTCAGCATCAGTCGCCAGACTGCTGCATGGTGAAGGCTATTCATTGATACTGTCAGCCAGAAACGGCGACAAGCTTGAGGCATTGGCATCAGAAACCGGTGCACAGGTCATCGAATGCAATGCTGCTGATCCGGCTTCCGTGAAATCACTCTTTGAACAAGTTTCCGGCCGCCTTGAGGTAATGGTCTATAATCCGTCTGCCCGGGTAAGGGGTCCGTTGACCGAGCTTGATCCGGAAGGTGTGCGCAATGCAATCGAGGTAACGGCTTTCGGTGCATTCCTTGCCGGACAGGAAGCTACCCGAATCATGCTCGCACAGGACATGAAAGACGGGAAACGCGGCACGATATTGTTCACCGGGGCCTCGGCAGGCGTGAAAGGATTTCCGCAATCAGCAACGTTTGCCATGGGCAAGTTCGCCCAGCGCGGCTTGTCAGAGTCCATGTCGCGTGAACTGCACCCGCAGGGCATTCACGTTGCCTGGGTGAATATTGATGGTGGTATTCGCAATGTTTCGAGACAGGAACGCGTGGATGGTGAGGATAATCCTGATTCCATGCTGGACCCTGATGAAATTGCGCGGACTTACCTGCACCTCATCAACCAGAACCGCTCAGCCTGGACAAACGAAATTGCAGTCAGGCCCTGGGTAGAGCGGTTTTAGGGTTACTTTCCGAAACGGTTTTCCAGCTCTGCAACAATCGCTTCTCCGCCAAAACGCAGAGGGTCGGTAGCGGGCAAACCGTATTCTTCGGTGACGGACGCAAGATAAGCTTTTGCCTCATCTTCAGCGAGTGCAAGGGTGTTGACGCAGATACCGACACACTGGATATCCGGATTGGTGAGTTTGCCGATTGATGTGGTCATGTCGATCACCTGCTGAATGGTCGGCAGGCGCGTTTCAACGCCGCGCATTGTGGTCCGCGTTGGCTCATGACAGACGACAAACGCGTCCGGCTGTGATCCGTGCAAGAGCCCGAGCGTAACACCGGAAAAGGATGGATGAAAAAGCGACCCCTGTCCCTCAACGACCTGCCAGTGGTTTTCATCGCATTCAGGGGTGATCCATTCTGCGGCACCAGAAATGAAATCCGCGATCACCGCATCAAGTGCAATGCCTCTTTCTGCAATCAGGATGCCGGTCTGTCCGGTTGCACAGAATTCCGCGCTGAAGCCTGCTGCTTTCATGTCGCGCTCAAGGCAGAGGGCTGAATATTTCTTGCCGACCGAACAGTCGGTCCCGACAGCGAGCAGTCTCTTGCCGGAACGTTTGGTGCCTTTTCCCGTAGCAAACACATGGTCGGAATGGCGCAGGTCGTGAAGCTCGACTTCATTCCGGGTAGCTGCTTCAGCGATGGCTGGAACACTGCGCAGGCGGACATGCAGGCCACTGGCCACATCCATCCCTGCATCCATCGCCTCTACAATCACGCCTATCCAGTCTTCCTTCAAGACACCGCCGGCGTTAACCGCGCCGATTACAAAAGTCTTGGCTCCGGCAGCAGCGCCTTCTTCGATCCCCATGTCAGCAACGCCGAGATCAGCGCCACATCCGGGCAGGCGCATCTGGCCCACCACCCGTTCAGGTCGCCAGTCGACCACGCCCTGCGCAGTCTTTGCAGCCAACGGATCGGGAACGTCTCCAATGAACAAAAGGTAGGGGGATTTCAATGCCATATTACTCAAGCCTCAAATTGAATGCACTTAATATGCCGGGACAAGTTTTCAGATCAAGGACAGATAAAGGATTGGATGGTGCCAGACTGGAAACCATCAATGTTGTGTATTTACGTGGTATGGGTTGAGACACATCAGAAATGGCGCACTCGGGAAGATTCGAACTCCCGACCCCCAGATTCGTAGTCTGGTGCTCTATCCAGCTGAGCTACGAGTGCTTGTTTCCAAGATTATACCAGCAAAAATCATGCCATTGAATGACCGCTGATATAGCAGTGCGTTTACGTAATCAGTGAAGGTATTAAAAGCAAGTGTTTTCCGACAAATTTATCAGGGCTGTCTATTGATGCCCATGACTAGGCGCCATTCGTTAAGCCCGGATCATGATTGCCGTTCCAGGCCTCGGCCAGTGCATCAGGCAGTTGTACGAGGAAAGTGGTTCCGTCTGCTCCGGTACGCTCCACATCTATTGTACCGCCATGCGCCTTTACCAACTCATAGGCAATGGACATCCCAAGTCCGGTTCCGTCAGCCTTGGTTGATCCCTGAAACGCATTGAAGATCTTTTCGCGGACGTGTTCGGGTATGCCAGGCCCGGTATCCTTGACATATATGTTCACGTTGCTGCCCTCGCGCTCGGCTTCAACACACAATTGCATGATGCGGGCATCATCATCCAGATCGTTCATTGCCTGCTGAGCGTTGCGGCAAAGGTTCATCAATATCCGGAACAGCTGCTCAGGGTCTGCATCTGCCTTGAACTCCCGATCCACCTTGTTTTTCCAGTCGAACCTGCTGTCGTTTTCCAGACCCAAAAGCTCTGCAACGTCATCAACGATACTTTTGAGTAACAAGGCACGCCGTTTTGGCGGTGCTTCCAGTGCTTTTCCGTAGTCGATCACGGATTTTGTATAATCCACTGCCCTGTCTATCGTGCGCAGCAATTTGGGGGCGAACCGCTGAACCGTCGGATCAGGCAAGGCACTGAGCCGGTCAGAAAACAATTGGGCCGATGCAAGAATGT
>JBCCYR010000028.1:0-13864 GCA_039189355.1 Pseudomonadota bacterium | reverse complement strand
TGTGGCTGCCAAAGCCGTTGAGGCACCAAGACTGGCCAGAAATGTTCTGCGCGTAAGCATGACTAAAATCCCGTTTTGCTAGAAAGATGCAGGATTCATGCCAGATTCAGCAAAACTTCCTTTGCGAATATCTGCGTCAGGCAATATGTAAGATGCAATCATTATGCCGTAGGGGAACAATCATGCTCAAGGACGACGCGCTTTACCTTGGAACAAGCCGAAAACCGGATGACAGCACGAACAAGGGAGAGTACCTCAACCTGAAGCTTGCCAACCGGCACGGGTTGATAACCGGTGCAACCGGTACCGGTAAAACCGTCTCCCTGCAGATATTGACCGAAGGCTTCTCAAACGCTGGCGTTCCTGTTTTCTGTGCGGATGTGAAGGGTGATTTGTCAGGGCTGGCTGCAAAGGGTGACCCCAAGGATTTTCTGCTGAAGCGTGCCGAGACAATCGGATTGGAAGCCTACGATTTCCAGGAGTTTCCGGTTATTTTCTGGGATTTGTTCGGCAAACAGGGCCATCAGGTGCGCACAACGCTTTCAGAAATGGGACCTTTGTTACTGGCACGTCTGCTGGACCTTAATGAGACCCAGGAAGGTGTTCTGAACATAGCATTCAAGCTCGCCGACGATGAAGGCATGCTGCTTCTGGATTTGAAGGACCTGCGTGCACTTTTGATATCAATGGGCGAGCGTTCCAAGGAACTTACATCTGCTTATGGTTATGTATCCAAACCATCGATCGGTGCGATCCAGCGGCAATTGCTGGTTCTGGAGCAGCAGGGTGGTGAAGGTTTCTTCGCAGAACCCGCATTGCAGATTTCTGATCTGATGCGCACAACGCGTGACGGCCGTGGAGCAATCAGCATTCTGGCGGCCGACAAACTGATGCAGTCTCCACGGCTGTATGGGACCTTCCTGCTCTGGCTTCTCTCGGAATTGTTCGAGGTATTGCCTGAAGTAGGGGACATGGACCGCCCGAAACTTGTCTTCTTCTTCGACGAAGCGCACCTTCTGTTTGACGAGGCACCGAAAGTGCTGATTGAAAAAGTCGAACAGGTCGTAAAGCTTATCCGCTCAAAAGGGGTCGGCGTTTATTTCGTGACCCAGAACCCTGTTGATATTCCTGACGGTGTACTCTCCCAGTTGGGTAACCGCGTGCAGCATGCGCTACGTGCTTTCACGCCGAAAGAACAAAAGGCCGTGCGTGTTGCAGCAGATACGTTCCGTCCGAATCCGGAATTCGAGGCGAAAGACGTGATTACCCAGATGGGGGTGGGCGAAGCGCTTGTCTCAACCCTGATGAAAAAGGGTGTGCCATCAATTGTGCAACGCACCCTCATCCGTCCGCCGTCTTCCCGCCTTGGCCCGCTCACAAAGAAGGAGCGTCAGGAGATCATCAACATGAGTCCGGTTGGTGCCCAGTATGACAAGACAGTTGATCGTGAATCTGCTTACGAGATGCTCAAGAAGGCAGCGGAAGAAGCTGCCAAACGTGAAGAGGAGATGCGTGAACGGGAAGACGAAGAGCGCGAAGAATATGGTCGCACAAAACGCCGTACGCGGTCCGGTTTTCAGCTTCCCGATTTTGATCGTGACGACCGTCCGACAAAGCGCTCACGCAGGAAATCCAAGACACGTCGCAAGCGCGGAAGCCGTGGCCGCCAAAGCGTCACAGAGGCTGCAATCAAGTCAGCTACCCGTTCCATCGCAACAAGTCTTGGACGTGCGTTGGTAAGGGGCATTCTGGGGAGCCTCAAGAAAGGGTTCTAAAAGCTGTAATGGTTGCTTTTACATGGACTGAGGCTTTTTGGATTCCCGCCAAACCCAATATGCAAGCAACGGGAAACCAAATAGCTCAATGATCAAAGACGGCAGAATGTCTGAACTGAACAGGATGCCCGTATCCAGTGCGCTTAATCGGGCTAACCCGCCAATCACAAATGCTGTGGTGATGATCATCATGGGTGTGAAAGCATTTTCGAGATAAATTGCGCATCCGGTGATTGTAATGCCAATGGCCAGAATAATGCCGCCGGCAAATCTCACATGATTGTCCCGAATGCCAAACGTGTCATGATCTGTAACGGTGTAAAAATCTGTTCCACCTTGCAAACCCAATGTTGTGATTCCGCCGAAGCCCACATTTATTCCAAGCACGACTATCACCATACCTGTCAGGAAGAGAACCAGTTTGAGTACCTTTTTTGACATGTGAACATATCCTTGTTTTATTTAATTATACGCGTATAATTAATTTAATAGTTTGTCAATCTAATTATGGAAAGCTGTAAACCCATGAAAGCCGAGACAGGGAAAAAGCGCTCCAGAGGCCGTCCGAAAATTGATGCCGTTCAGCAGAAAATCATGCGGAACAAAATCGTTGCTGTTGCCAGTGAATTGTTTCGAAGCGAAGGCTATGCAGCGGTTTCGATGCGCAGGTTGGGTAAAGAACTCGGGGTCACCCCAATGACCCTTTATACCTACTATCCTTCGAAACTCGCGATTCTAAGCGAGCTTTGGAGTGAAATTCTGGATGATGCTTTCAGGTTGGTGCATGAAAACCTGCGTGCAGAAAGTAGTGCAAAAGCGCAGCTAAAGTCTGCTTCCAAGTCCTTTGTTTCCTATTGGTTGGAAAACCGCGAGAATTACCACCTTGTATACATGTCTTCAGGCCTTTCACGGGAAGACGTTGAAAGTTTCATGTCTGAGGAAAATGCTGCAGACAAGTTTCAGCTTTTCTTTGAAAAGGTGGCGAAGTTATGGGGATTGGAGCCATCTGATCCGGGGGTAAAAACAAGGACAGACCATCTGTTATGCGGGTTGCATGGCATAATGCACTGCGTGATTACCGTGCCGGGATATGAATGGACTGCAACAGACAAACTGATTGAGCTAACAGTCGATTCAGTCGTTCCACATTAGCATTTGTCACCGGATTAAGCCTGATCTAGTCTCCGACAAGAAATGGAATGATGGTTCTGCAAAAGAATGCCTTTTGTCCGGGGGGTTGTAGTTGTTTGAAAAACCGAACGTAATCGTCATCATGGCCGACAACCTCGGCTGGGGAGAATTGGGCTGCTATGGCGGTGGAGCTTTGCGTGGAGCACCAACACCGAGAATAGATGCGCTGGCAAGTGAAGGCTTGCTGCTTCACAATTTCAACGTGGAAAGCGACTGCGTACCGACCCGCTCTGCCTTTATGACAGGACGGCATCCGATCCGGACAGGAGCGTTGCAGTCTCCGGCACCTGGCCAACCGCAAGGCATTTCACCCTGGGAGACAACGCTTGCGCAATTGTTCAAAGAGGCCAGTTACACAACGGCGATGTATGGCAAATGGCATCTTGGGGACAAACAGGGACGCTTCCCGAATGATCGCGGGTTTGACGACTGGTACGGCATCCCACGGACCACGGACGAAGTGATGTACTCGACCGGTTTCCGGTATGATCCGGATGTCGTCGAACTGGCGCAGATCATGGAGGGGATAGCGGGCAGGCCTGCAACCGAGGTATCGCCTTATGACGAGACCGCCCGCCGGATGATTGATGCGGAACTGACCCGGCGCGGCATCGCTTTTCTGGAGAAAATGGCTGGAGGCAGTGATCCGTTTTTCCTCTTCTTGCCTTTGGTGAACCTACATTACCCGACTTTGCCGCATCCTGATTTCGAAGGCATAAGCGGATATGGCGGCAATGCCGATTGCATGATGGAACTTGACCACCGTGTGGGGCAGGTGATCGACAGGGTTGATGAACTTGGCCTTCGTGAAAATACTGTCTTTATTTTCTGTAGCGATAACGGGCCGGAATTTCGCAATCCGTGGCGGGGAACCGCGGGCCCCTGGCGCGGGACCTATCATACAGCAATGGAAGGAAGTCTTCGCGTCCCCTTCATTGTACGCTGGCCGGGAAACGTGGAAGAGGGTGCTACCAGCAATGAGATTGTACATGTAACGGATCTATACGCGACGCTTGCTTCGGTTGCTGGGGCAAAACCACCAACCGACAGGCCCATTGACGGCATCGACCAGTCCGGGTTTCTGTTCGGAAATACGGACAAGTCAAAACGGGAGGGCTTTCCGTTCTTCATCAAGGAGGAATTGCGGGCCGTTAAGTGGCGCGACTGGAAACTCCATTACTATTGGGAGCCGGAAGTCAACGATAGCAAGGGCAAGCTCGAATCTCCCTATCTGTTCAACATTACGGTTGATCCGAAAGAAGAACACGACATAGCAACAGCCAACAGCTGGGCATGGGTAGCGATGAGCAGGCTTGTTGACGAGTTCAAGGCCAGCATGAAAGAGCATCCCAACACCGAGCCGGGCGCTGATGCACCGCCCAATATCGCCGGTCGGACGATATTGGGCGATGAGGCGGTTAATTCGACCCCATAAAGCCCATATCAGCTTGAAGCGGATGCATATTCAGGCCGTCGTTTCATGATCTGGGTTACGACTGCCGGTGCCATTACCGCAAGTGAAAACAGGTCTGCCTGCCAACTTGGTGCAACGAACACAAGGCCTGCAATTGCAAAGAGTATCCGTTCAATCGCACTCATCGGTTTCAACCAGTAGCCAACCACGGCCGCTGACAGGGCAATCACACCAACTATACAACTGGTGGCAGCATAAGAGAACTGGATGAAATCAAAGCCCGTGCTGGACACGAACAGGAGAACTGGCGCGTAAACAAAGGCCATGGGTGCAACGACCTTCCCGAGACCAAGCGTGAAGGCTGAGACACCCGTTCGGAACGGGTTGGAATTGGCAATTGCCGCCGCCGCATAGGCTGACGTACAAACCGGAGGCGTAATTTCCGATACCACACCGTAATACAGCACAAACATGTGGCTTGCGATGGGCGGGATGCCCAGTTGTGCCAGTGCTGGTTGGGCAACAGAAACGAGCATGATGTACAATGCCGTTGTAGGAATGCCGGCTCCCATCAAAATGCAGGAAAGTCCGATAAGCACCAATGAAATGAAGAGCGTCAAATCCTGCACGGTCATGAAAGTCAGCAGGCCACCGAGTGATACGATATCAAACAGATTGCCAGCCAATGTGCCTGCGCCCTGGGTAACCATAAAGCCGATGCGGAAACCGACGCCGGTCGTGTTGATCACACCAACAACAATACCAACTGCCGCGGAGGCAGCACCTACGGCGAGCGCATATTTCACGCCGAGTTCCATGGCATCTGCCATTTCAGGAAGCTTTATCCGCTCCTGTGGGTTAAGTGATGCAATCAGCGAACCAGCAACCAGCAAACCGGTCATGAACAAATCAAATCCGCCGTCGGAAAACTTCCAAATGACGAATGCAATGAAAGCGGCCGGATATACAAGCGTGGTGGGTGAATTGTACCGCGCCATGCCTGCAATGATGGCCAGCGAAATGCCGCAAAATGCCGACATGAATGGTGTGTAGCCGGAGAAAAGCACCCACAATAGTCCGACAAGCGGAATGATATTCGCCCAGCCGTCTTTCCAGACAGCAGCCAGTTTTGGCAGTTTGTCTTCTGCCAGTCCCTGGAGATCGAGTTTCCGCGCCATCAGGTGAACGACAGCGAACACGCCAACGTAGTGCAGGAGAGCAGGAAAGATCGCTGCAATCACAATGGTCGTGTACGGAATCTCCAGAAATTCTGCCATGATGAATGCAGCAGCACCCATGATCGGCGGTGTGATCTGCCCGCCTGCCGAGGAAGCTGCTTCAACCCCGCCGGCAAAATGTCCCGGATAACCAAGACGTTTCATGTTTGGGATGGTAAGCGCACCTGTCGAAACGGTATTGGCAACTGATGAGCCCGAAATCGTTCCAAAGAAGGCAGAGGAAACAACCGAAACCTTCGCCGGTCCGCCTACATAACGGCCTGCAAGAATAGTCGCATTGTCAATAAAGAGTTGTCCAAGACCTGTCCGCTGGGCAATCACACCGAACAGAACGAAGTGGAAAACGATGGTCGAAACAACCCAAAGGGTGACACCAAAAATCCCTTCCTGCGGGAAATACATCGAAGAAACGAAGGTGTTAAACTTCACGCCCGGGTGCTGAAGGATGCCCGGGAAATAAGGGCCGAACAGCGCGTAAGACATGAAAACGCAGATGATGAGTGGCAAGACCCAACCGAGCGTTCGCCGGGCAATGTCCAAAACCAGCACAATGATAATGACGCCAAACAGGATGTCATAACCGTTGGGATTGCCCATCCGGAAGGTCTGTTCTTCAATTCCAAGCCAGGGAACCCCGTGCCAGGCAAACCCGACATAAAGGGATGACATGACACCTAAGATCATCAAGACTATGTCATAGAAGGGAACATTGCCGATCCTGAACCGGCTATCATGCAGTTTGAAAGCATCTTTCGTGCGGATGAACGGAAACAGGGCATAGGTAAGAACGAACAGCCCACTCAGGTGAATCCCCATGTGCCAGTCGTCCCGGGGCAAGGCAAAGCCGGCAGTCCAGTAGTGGTACAGCGCAAAACTTAGCGCAACAAAGCGTAGTATTATGCCGACAGTGGGAGATACGGCGCGGGTATGGGAACCTTCGTCATATTTTTCCTCAATCGCCGCCAGTTCTTCTGCGGTTAATTCGTGGACTTCTTCCGCTTTTTCCTCTTGTGCCATTTTCCCCTCCTGGCAAACTCAAACACGACCCCAACCAAAAAGGACTGGCGGATAAACCGCCAGTCCTCAAATCTTGATCAACCAAACCGGTTGATTACTTCAGAAGACCGGCTTCCTTGTAGAATTTCTCGGCTCCGGCATGCAGTGGAACACCGAGTGCAGCAACACCGTCCAGTGCGGTGTCAGGTGTAATCTGCTTGCCCTTGGCGTGACCGTTGTCGAGAAGCTTGCGTGTGTTGTCATTCCAAAGCGCTTTGGTAATGCCGTAAACAAGCTCTTCTGAAAGGTCTGAAGATACAATCAGCAATGCACTTACAGCAGGGGTAAGTGTTTCACCGTCTACGCCCTTGTATACGCCTCCGGGAATTTTTGAAGGAATATAGGCAGGGATGATGCCGTTGATTTTGCTCAGATCATCTTCAGTGAAGGAATGAAGGTTCATGCCTTTCGTGTTGGACAACTGTACCATTGCGGATACCGGCCAACCCGCAGCATAGAAATAAGCATCAAGCTGACCATCTGCGAGACGTTCGGCAGACTGGCTGTTGTTCAGCTCTGCTTCATCCATGTTGTCACGGTTAACACCCCATGCATCGAGCATTTGCAACACTGCTACCTGTGTACCGGATCCGGCTTGGGCAATGCCTACGCGCTTGCCTTTCAGATCACCCAGATTGCTGATGGTTGAACCTTTCGGCAATACAAGATGCAAGTCCTCAGGATAGAGGTTTGCAACAATCCGCAGTTTCGGGTGTGCTTTACCTTCAAACTTGCCTTCACCCAGATACATGGAACGGGTTACATCAGCAGCTGCAAGGCCGGCTTCAAGTTCGCCATTTTGAACTGCAGCATTGTTGAAAACAGAAGCAGTGGTCGATTGCGCAATCGCGATCAAACCCGGAACACCACACTGTCCGCCCTGATCGCATGCCCGCGACCCTGGAGGTGCAGAAATACCGTTGGCAATGGTACCACCAATCGGAAAATAGGTGCCACCGGCACCGCCGGTTCCAATTCTGAAAAAAGTTGGATTTTGTGCTTGCGCGATGCTTGCAACAATCATCGCGCCACCAAGTGCCAAAGCACCCAGTACATTCGAAAGTCTCATTTTTTCCTCCCTAAAGGATTGCTTTAATTAAGAATTTACAACGGTAGTTGAATGGACGGGATGTGTAAATACTGGACAATGAAATATATATTTTTGATTTTAAACTATTGATAAATATGAAGAATAAAGTTCCTGCAGCTAAACCAGTCCGCGCAAATCGCCGAAAACCGCTTCTGGCCCCAAATCCTTGTATTCATCAGGCTGGCCGGTGCGGTTGATCCAGTGACATTTGAAGCCGAAGGCTGTGGCGCCTGCAATGTCCCAGCGGTTTGACGACTGGAAGGCGACATCTTCCGGTTGGATACCGTATTCATTGGTCACCATTGCATAGGTTGCGGAATCGGTTTTGAAAACACCAATTTCATCGACAGAAAACTGGTTATCAAGAAGATCTGCCAGCCCGGCAGAACTGACGGCAGCGGAGAGCATGTCCGGGGAGCCGTTGGAAAGGATGGCGGTTTTGGCGCCGGTTTCTCGCAGCTTGGCAAGAACCTCAGGCACTTCCGGATAGCAATCCAGCGTCATATATGCGTCGAGCAATGTTTTGCGGCAATCCGCATTGCTGCCGGGAACCGCTTCAAGGGCAAAGTCCAGTGCATCTGTCGTCAGTTCCCAGAAGTCCCGGTAACGATCCATGCCTGTTCGTACCCATGTATATTCAAGCTGTTTGTTGCGCCAGATTTCTGAAACCCGTGCCGGATTCTCGCCAACCATTTCAGAATGACGGGATACAGCAGAATGTATATCGAACAGGGTCCCGTAAGCATCAAATACATAAGCCTTGAAGGGCATTGCAAATCTCCAAAAAATCACCTCGAAACAACTCTACCCATTGGCAAATCGGGAGGAAAGCTCTAAGTGTTTTGATAATATCAATCCCTCGATACCACGGAGTTTGACCATGGCTTTTGAACTGCCCGACCTTCCCTACGCTTATGATGCGCTTGACCCATACATGTCAGCGGAAACACTCGAGTTTCACCATGACAAACACCACATGGCTTACGTGGGCAAAGGCAATGAAATGCTCGCCGGTACTGAGTGGGAAGGAAAGGCGATTGAGGATATTGTCCGTCATGCGGGCGCGAATGATCAAGCGCTTCTCAATCAGGCGGGCCAGCATTACAACCACATTCACTTCTGGAACTGGATGAAGCCGAATGGTGGTGGTACATCGCTTCCGGGAGCGCTGCAGTCAGCAATCGACTCTGATCTCGGCGGTTACGACAAGTTCAAGGCAGATTTCATTGCTGCCGGTGTTACCCAGTTTGGCTCAGGCTGGTGCTGGTTGGCAGTAAAGGACGGCAAGCTTGAAATCATGAAAACTGCAAATGGTGACAATCCGCTTACTCATGGTGCATCACCAATTCTTGGCTGCGATGTCTGGGAGCATTCCTATTACATCGATTATCGCAATGCCCGGCCGAAATACCTCGAAGCCTTTGTTGATAATCTGATCAACTGGGATTATGTGGCCGAAATGCATGAAGCGGCGACCAGCTAACGAATTGAAGCCCCGGCAATGACCGGGGTTTTTTAATGTGTTTTTTGACACAGTGTTTACTGGACGGCATGCCAGTATGCGTTAGATTTAACTCTATCTTCCAACTGATAGGGTTTTACAATGAAGTTTCTTTCCAAAGCAGCAGCCACGACAGCGCTTGCAGCCACTGCATTTGCAGTTTCTTCAGTAGCAAATGCGGATGCAATCTCTGACCGTCAGGCCAAAATGAAAACCGTCGGCAAGTCGATCGGCATTGTCGGCAAGATGGCAAAAGGCCAGTCAGATTTTGATGCCGCCATTGCCCTGCAGGCATTTGTAGACATGAAAAATGCAGCCCAGGGGTTTGAAGCGCTATTTCCGGATGGTTCAGGTGAAGGCAAGACGGAAGCAGCACCGGCGATCTTTACGGATCGTGCCGGCTTTGAAGCCAAACAGGTCGATTTTGTTGCGGCGCTCGATAAGGTAACCGTTGCAGCGCCTGCTGACCTGAAAGCGCTGCAGGCTTCTCTGCGTGATGTAGGCGCGAATTGTGGCGCGTGCCACAAAGCCTACCGCGTCAAGAAAAACTAGAATGAATATCTGATGAGACGGCTGCTGATTACAAGCTTGGTGGTCGTCTTGTTTGGAGCAGGCGTTTTCTGGTGGCTGACTGAGCCCAAGACGGCGGGAAATGAAGTTATTTCATGGCTTGATAAAGAGGGTGATGTTTCAAAGGGTAAAACAGTCTTCTGGGCTGGAGGATGCGCTTCCTGCCATGCTTCAAAGGATGCAGAGGGTGATGACAAACTTCTACTCGGTGGGAATCATCAATTAGTCACACCCGTTGGCACATTTAACGTTCCGAATATTTCGCCACACCCGGACTATGGTATTGGTAGCTGGACCGTAGAAGAGTTCGGAAACGCAATGCTGTTCGGGACCAGCCCCAACGGCAAGCATTATTACCCTGCTTTTCCTTACACTTCTTATTCCGGTATGGACTTTGAAGATATCAAACACTTGTGGGTGTTTCTGAAAACATTGCCTTCGGTTGAGACACGAAACCCGCCTCATTCACTAAGCTTCCCGTTCAACATTTCCCGTGGAACCGGCTTGTGGAAATTGTTGTATTTAAACGCAAGCAGCGTTCTGAATATTGACGATGATCCTGTGCTGAAGCGTGGCCAATATCTGGTTGAAGTATTGGGGCACTGTGGTGAATGTCATACACCCAGAGGTATGGGGGGATATGGTGGCCTGGACAAATCAAACTGGCTTGCTGGCGGGCCCGCACCGGAAGGGGATGGCAAAATCCCCAACATCACACCGCACGAAAGCGGCATAGGCTCATGGTCCGAAGATGATATTGTCTATTACCTGGAAAGCGGCTTTACGCCTGATTTTGACTCTGTCGGTGGCAGCATGGTTTCAGTTCAGCAGAACATGGCAAAATTGCCAAAGTCGGATCTCGAAGCAATCGCCCAATACCTGAAAGCAGTTCCACCGGTTGCGTCAAACTGATCAGGCTTTCCCGACTGCCTTCAATGCAAATGCGTAAGAGCGCGCCGCATCTTCCAGTGCTGCAAACCGTCCTGATTTTCCGAAATGCCCGGAACTCATGTTGGTCCGCAGCATAAGGATGTTTTCATCGGTTTTCAGAGTGCGGAGCTTGGCGACCCACTTTGCAGGCTCCCAATACGTAACGCGCGGGTCTGATACACCGGCTGTAACCAGCATGGCCGGATAGTTCTTTGCTTCTACATTGTCATAAGGTGAGTAGCCCATGATCCAGTCGAAAGCTTTCCTGCTTTCAATCGGATTACCCCATTGTGACCACTCGCCGGGGGTAAGTGGCAGGGTGTCATCAAGAATTGTATTGAGCACGTCAACAAACGGTACGTCGGCAATTGCACCTGCAAACAAGTCAGGCTTCATGTTCACGCATGCACCAACCAGCAGGCCACCGGCCGAACCACCCTGAATAACAATATTGCCGTGTGCGGTGAATTTCTGCTCAGCCAAAGTCACGCCCGCAGCAATAAAATCGTGAAACGTATTCGGTTTCTTGCCGAACTTTGCATCCTCATACCAGGCCCGGCCCTTTTCCTGCCCGCCGCGGATATGGGCAACGGCAAAAACAAAACCGCGATCTACAAGCGAGAGCCGGTTTGTGGAGAAGCTTGCCGGCATGGACATGCCGTAAGAACCATACCCATAGAGTAAACAAGGAGCCGTGCCATCAAGAAGTGTATCCTTGTGATAAAGCACAGTAACCGGAACTTCCGCGCCATCATGGGATTTTGCCGTGATGCGGCGTGTTACATAATCCGCACTGTTGTGACCGGAAGGGATTTCCGCTTCTTTCATTAAAGTGCGTTCACCGCTTTTCAGGTCAAAATCATAAACCTGGCTTGGCGTGGTCGGAGATGAGTAGGTGAAGCGGAACATGTCCGTTTCGAATTCGGGACTTGCGGAAACACCAAGGGAATAGGCTTCTTCTTCCATTGAAATTTCCTGCACTTTTCCGTCAGCACCCATGAAGCAGATGCGGGGGAGGGCATTTTCCCGTTCCATCCAGATGACCCAGTCCCTGTAGGCATCCAGCGAGACAAGCATTCGACCTTGCTTGTGTGGAATGAAGTCTTTCCAGTTTTCCATGGATGGTGTTGCGACCGGAGTTTCGACAAGTTTGAAGTCTTCTGCACCATCCGCATTAGTCAGAATCAGAAACCGGTTATCCTGATGTTCAACGGAGTATTCCAGTCCTTCTGTGCGTTCCTGGATAAGGACGGGTTCTGCTTCCGGATTGCTGACCGGAATGTAACGCATTTCATCCTGGTCATTCATGCCAGTAGATATGAACACATATTCGCCGGAACGGCTTCTGCCGACACCACAGTAAAACCTTGGATCGGTTTCTTCATATACAAGGATGTCGTCATCCTGGATTGTGCCAAGTGTATGGCGAAAAACCTTTGACGGGCGATGGTTCTCGTCCACTTTGGAATAGAAAAGCGTTTTGTTATCTGCCCAGGCAACGGAACCAATATCTTTCAGCTCCGCTTTGCTGTCTTCGCCACTTTCCAGGTCGCGAAATACAAGCGCATAATATTCAGCCCCTGATGTATCCCGACTCCAGGCCAGTATTGAATGGGTAGGGTCTTCGCCAACATAGCCAAGTTCGAAATATTCCTCGCCTTCTGCTTCCTTGTTGACGTCCAGGAGAACTTCTTCTTCACCACCATCGCGAGGCGTGCGAACACGGATCGGATGCTCACCACCCTCTACATATTTCCACAAATAAGCATACGGCCCGTCTTTCACTGGAACCGAATTGTCATCCTCCTTGATGCGGCCGCGCATTTCGGCAATGAGCTGCTTTTGCAGTTCTTCTGTGTCAGCCATGGCTTTTTCATAGTATGCGTTTTCAGCCTTGAGGTAGGCCTTGATGTCTTCAGGGAGCTTTTCAGGCTCGCGCATCGCCTCTTGCCAGTTGTCCGCGCGCAGCCAATGGTATTGATCGGTTAGCGTGACGCCGTGAAATTTTGCCGTATGGGAGTTCTTGTCTGCAGAAGGTGCATTTTCCACAGAAGGGAAATGAGGTTTCATAGTATGGCCTGTTCAGGATTTATTCGTCTGGATCAAATTCGAGTGCATGTCCATTCATGCAGTATCGCAAGCCTGTTGGTTGTGGACCGTCCGGGAATACATGACCAAGATGGGCATCGCAACTTGCACACCGCACTTCTGTTCTAACCATGAAAAAAGAACGGTCCTTGTGCTCTGATACAGCATCGGTTGTTACGGGCTCATAAAAACTTGGCCATCCGGTACCTGACTCAAATTTGGCCGCAGTCCTGAACAGGTCTCCGCCACAGCAAACACATGTAAAGGTGCCATCTCTATGTTCGTGTTGATGGGGGCCAGTGAATGCCCGTTCAGTACCGTGTTTCCGCGTAACATGAAATTGCTCAGGCGTTAGTTGTTCGCGCCATTCCGCATCAGATTTTTCAATTTTCGGCATTTTCCACCAAGAAGTTTTAATTGTGAACTAGCTATATAGTGTCCGGGTACCCGCTTGCCATAAGTTTCACAGGTTCACGTTCAGCAGAAAAGATTGTGGAAATTACCTTACGTAGCGTAATCTTGCTCTTGAATTTCACTTTTCCGATCTAAATAGGTTTGTATTCAAAGAATCGGCCAATTCTTATGAAAGAAAATAACAAACAAAAAGCAAACAGAACGAAAAGAAAAAATATGATCGAACCAGTAATTGAAAATAAAAATAACAAAGAGGAAAAAAGCTACTTGCTGGAACTTACATCAGATGTAATTTCCTCATATGTTGCAAATAATCCGGTATCCACATCCGAATTACCTGGAATTATTAGCAGTGTGCACAATACATTCACAAAGCTTGCTGAAGAACAGCAGCAGGCAAGAGAGTCGAAAATTGATCCGGTTCCTGCAGTGCCGATCAAAAAGTCAATAAACAGCGATTTTATTGTGTGTCTTGAAGACGGCAAGAAATTCAAATCCCTGAAGCGACATCTGAGCAGTCATTACGGCATCACTCCAGAAGAATATCGCGAGAAATGGGGATTGCCTTCGGATTATCCAATGGTTGCACCAAATTAT
>JBCCYR010000027.1:0-13960 GCA_039189355.1 Pseudomonadota bacterium | reverse complement strand
GACCGCCGCCGACAGCAGCCAAACAAACAAGGTGCGCGCAACAAGAATACCGGCTTCAAAAGAAAGTCTTCTTCTCATGGCAAACAAGACTCGTCCCGGCCGCAGAAAAAACAGACCAAGCCGAAGCCGCTTGATCCAGATTCACCGTTTGCGGCATTGGCAGCATTAAAGAACATCATGCAGTCAGGTAATGACTGAGAGCACTATCTCTCAACGCATAGACAAATGGCTTTGGCATGCACGGTTTGTCAAAACGAGAAGCCTTGCCCAGAAACTGGTAACTGGTGGAAATGTGAGGCTTGACCGGGAAAAGGTTACGTCTGCGAGCAGGATGATCAGGCCTGGAAATGTGTTGACCCTTTCGCTCCCCGGCAAGGTTGTAGTTGTGGAAATCCTTGATATCGCTAATCGCAGGGGGCCGTATTCTGAAGCCTGCCTGCTGTATAAAGATCTGACGCCTATTACAAAGGTTGTCAGTTCCGGCGAAAAACCGCCGCAAACTGTGATGGAACAAAAAGAAGCCCGCCCGAACAAGCATAAAAGGCGTGAAGCCATCAAACTGAAACGGAATTATCCTGGTACGTGAAGCAGGAGAATTTTCTGCCGCGACTTAGCGTCTAACAAGAACTACATTATCTTGTCACGCTACCATAAAACGGGTATCGGAGACTGAGAACAGATGCCGCTTTTCCGGAGTAATGAATGACTTATATTGTCAACGACCTTTGCATCAAGTGCAAATACATGGACTGTGTTGAAGTCTGTCCTGTTGATTGTTTTTACGAAGGTGAAAACATGTTGGTCATTCATCCGGACGAATGCATTGATTGCGGTGTATGCGAACCTGAGTGCCCGGCTGAAGCAATCAAGCCTGATACCGAGCCCGGCCTTGAGAAATGGCTTCAGATCAATGCCGAATACGCAGAGAAATGGCCAAATATCACGATCAAAAAAGAGTCACCTGCTGATGCCGAGAAGTATGATGGTGAAGAGGGCAAGTTTGAGAAATATTTTTCACCAGAACCTGGTGAAGGTGACTAGGGTCACGACCCTAAACACCCCACATCTTTCAGTATGGCCGTTCGTTGAGGGTTTCATTAACCATTGGTTAATAAATTCACTTTTGATTGACGTGTACGTCAAAAATTTAGGTTGAAAATAAGGCAATTTTGTACTATATCAATCTACATGGGCTAAGCTCGTGCAAAAAAATCAAAAGAGAGAGATTCTAATCGTTTCATGAACATCTGACATCCAGCGAAATAAAAACGACGCGGGATGATCGGATTTTTTTGTTCATCAATATAAGAAACGAAATCACAGGATTTTTTAATTCCATGCATCAAGCATCTTGTTTGATACGGGGGTTCTTTTGACTGATTAAAATCGGCATTTGCCGAAGTGAAAGGGAGCAAAACCGTATGGCTGCTGCTAAAAAAACTGTTCAGCGACAAGGTTTCAAGACAAATGAATTCATCGTATACCCTGCACATGGCGTGGGACAAATCACAGCCATCGAAGAGCAGGAAGTTGCCGGTTACAAACTTGAACTGTTTGTAATCAACTTTTCCCAGGACAAACTCACCCTTCGTGTTCCAACAGCAAAAGTTGAATCCGCCGGCATGCGCAAGCTTTCTGACGAAGCGAAAATTGCGAAGGGGTTGAAAACAGTTCAGGGTCGTGCACGCATCAAGCGTACGATGTGGAGCCGCCGTGCCCAGGAATATGAAGCAAAAATCAATTCCGGTGACCTGATTTCAATTGCCGAGGTGGTTCGCGACCTTTTCCGGTCGGAAAACCAGCCTGAGCAATCCTACTCGGAACGTCAGCTTTATGAAGCTGCCCTTGACCGCATGGCTCGTGAGATTTCTGCAGTGAAAAAGATTTCGACAACCGAAGCTGTGGCGGAAATCGAGAAAAATCTCGCAAAAGGACCCAAGCGCGGCGCAAAAACGGACGAAGAAGAACAGGAAGAAGCTGCCTGATCCGAAAATTACATTTGTTAGTGTCTAAAAGTCCGGACAAGTTCCGGACTTTTTTATTTTGTTGATGCTTATGTTATCTTTCGTGAAACTATTTTATTGGTTTTGCCGTTTTCATCTGTATAATAGGAGATAGGGAGCTCGTGTTTTACTCACTATCTGGAGAGATGAAAACATGACGCATCAAGAAAGTATCGGTAGAAACTTGGTTAAGGCCGCAACAAAAGCACCTTACCTTGAACGGGACGAAGAACATGAGCTTGCCAAACGCTGGGCTGAAAACCAGGACCAGCAGGCGCTTCATGAATTGACATCAGCACATATGCGACTGGTTATTGCGGTTGCCGCCAAATTCCGCAGGTATGGGCTTCCCATGTCCGATTTGGTGCAGGAAGGCCATGTTGGTTTGCTGGAAGCAGCTGCACGGTTTGATCCACACCGTGAAGTGCGCTTTTCAACCTATGCAACCTGGTGGATCCGGGCTTCCATCCAGGACTATATCCTGCGGAACTGGTCTATCGTTCGCGGTGGTACAAGCTCAGGACAAAAATCCCTCTTCTTCAACTTGCGCCGGTTGCGTGCGAAAATCACAACAGCCGACAAGACCATCAACAATCAGGATCTATATGTCGAGCTTTCAAAAGCAATCGGTGTGTCAGTCAAGGATGTTGCAACGATGGATGCCAGGCTGAGTGGTCCGGATGTGTCGCTTAACATGCCCGTAGCCTCGGATGATGAATCGAGTACCGAGCGCCAAGACTTCCTGGAAAGTGACGCTCCACTGCCTGATGACATTGTGAGTGAGTCGATTGACGGAGAACGCCGTTCCGAATGGCTCAAGTCTGCACTTGGTGTCCTGAATGAACGCGAACTCAGGATCGTAAACCGCCGCCGTCTCAGTGAAGAGGGAGCTACCCTCGAAGAACTTGGTGGAGAACTTGGCATTTCCAAAGAACGCGTCAGGCAGTTGGAAAACCGCGCGCTGAAGAAACTGCAGAGTGCGCTCGTTAAGGAAAACCCGGAAATCCTTCAGTTGGTTTGATGCTTCATACTCAGGAGGCTGATCCGAAATAAGTCGGATCAGCAACGAACCGGCCATATTTGGTTCCGATCGAAATTTTTATCGGTGTGAATACGCTTACACTTTCCATGGGTGCAAGCCAGATTTCCATGTTCTTGTTTTCGGCCATTTCCTTTACATTACGCTGGTTTTTCTTGTGGCCGGCTACAGGAATGTAGCGCAACTGGCACACATAGGCATGGCCGGTATACCCCTTGGTCGTGACGGGTTTTGTTGACTTGTAACCGAGCTGGATGTCGTACCGTGTTTCGCCGTCAAAAACGGGAAAGCGCTGGTTGCAGACCTTGCGTCCGTCCCTTGCGGATTCTCCGTCCAGCGGAACCAGAAGTGTGCTGGCCGGGTCCATTACTGCTGCAAGATGTCGGGCTTCCACGGGAACATATTTGGGTGCCTTGCGAACCTTGCGTTTCTTGTTGGACCGGATTTGAACGTCGACGATTTTTTCTTCCGCGAAAGACAGTTTTACGCTTTCCGGTTTTTTCTTCTTTTCCGTCACCGAAACCGTGTGAATTTCCGGCTTCAACTGGTTTTCTATCATCGTGCCTGCACTTGCAAACTGGCCTGCTGAGGGAGCAACCCATTCAATCAGACCCGATGTCTTTCCAGAGCCCTTCAAGGAATATGATACATCGTCAAAATCGATATTGAATGTTGCCTTGCCAATTTCAATGCCAGCAAATTTTACGGTGAAACTGCTGCGATGTTTGTACTCTTCCGCATTAACGGCAGTCGCCGGAAGCATGCAAATTGTCAGCAAAAATACTGCCAAGCCATTCCTGATCATTTTGCCCATGCCATAACCCTTGTTGGACATCCAAGTAGTCCATGTAACCTGAATACATGCTGAATGGGGCAGAATCCTGAATTTCTCCCGTTCTCATCCGCCGGAATTCCATGTTTTGCTTGACGTGGAGAGCCATAGGCACTATCACCCCTCAAAACTTTCCAGAAGCATTGGAATTTCCATTGTCTTGAAGCTAACAAGACAGGGTTTAAATTTGCTTCTACGGAACCTCTAAAAACAGATAAATCAGGATAGACCGATGTCCAGACGTTGTGAACTGACCGGAAAAGGCGTGATGAGTGGCAATAATGTCAGCCACGCCAACAACAAGAACCGCCGCAAGTTCTTGCCAAACCTTGTTGATGTAACACTCATGAGTGATGCGCTGAACCAGCGTGTTCGCCTGCGTATTTCTGCCCAGGCACTGCGCACTGTTGAGCATCGCGGTGGATTGGATGCATTTCTTGCAAAGGCAAAGGAAGGCGAACTTTCCCAAAAGGCACGCCTGATCAAGAAACAGGTTGCCAAGGCAAAAGCTGAAACAGCTGCTGCCTGACACTTCTAATCTAACACTGTATCGGAGCTTTCGCTCCGCTTAAGTCCTCTCTAACTGGTGGCATCACCCAGGATAAAAAAATGCAGAACATATCCCGTTTGTTCCCTTACATTCTTGCAATGGTCGTCATTGTTGTGGCGTCCAACATTCTTGTGCAAACCCAGTTCCAGTATTTTGGTCTGCAAGAAGTTCTAACCTGGGGGGCACTGACTTATCCGTTTGCCTTTCTGGTAAATGACCTCACGAACCGACATCTCGGCAGCAATGCAGCGAGGAAGGTTGTAATATCCGGCTTTCTGATAGCTGTTATTTTGTCGGTGTACTTTGCCACGCCACGGATTGCGATTGCATCTGGCAGCGCGTTTCTGGTCGCTCAGTTAATAGATGTCAGCGTATTTGACCGCCTTCGCACAAGTGCCTGGTGGGTTCCGCCTTTTATTTCCACATTCATCGGTTCTGCAGTCGATACGCTTATGTTCTTTGGCCTCGCATTTGCACCAGCATTTGCGGGTATTGATATGGCATTTGGGTATGAGGACGGTTCCCTTGGCTTCCCGGCAGGCATTTTTGGCATTGCCATGCCGCTATGGGCTTCGCTTGCAATCGGGGATTTCATCGTGAAAATCTGTGTTGGTCTTTTTGCATTGTTACCGTATGGCGGCTTCCTCAAAGTAACAGGGGCTAAAGTCGGTTAATCCAGCAACCTGAATTCCAGTAAAAGCGTTCTTTGCCGGCCGGAAAAATTGTCGTCCGAGATGACGGTGAGGCGTGTTGAGCCATCGTCCATTTCAGATATCGCCAAGCCTTCCATGTTGTCGATCTCAAATGAATTATTTGCCTCTACAAGCGTTTCACCATCAAAAGAAGGTCCGGAAAGTCTGCTGCGATTTATGCGGCGCATTTTCATGAAAACACCAGTCAGCGGATTGTAGTAACGCTCCAAAACTATCAAATCGCCATCCGGCATGAATGCAGCATCGGTTATCGAATAGCTGTCTTTCAGCACTACTTCGAATTCCCGTTCAATCTTGTTTCCTGAAACGACAAATCCACGGTGATTGCCTTTTTCATTCACTGCCAGCTCCGCAATTGCAAACAGTTTCCCGGATTCCGGATCACGCGCTATGGCTTCAGGTCCGCTGTTGTTCGGAAAGCCAAGCGGGTTCATGTCCAGTACTGCATCCTGTTTTTTTGTGATCAGAGTCCGTTCTTTCATGTCAAAGTAAATCACGCGGTCATTGCGCTCGTAGCTGACAACAAAACCGTCTGCCGTTATTTCCAGTGCTTCGGCATCCTTGTCATCTGCACCTGTGATAGTTTTCCCGTTGGCGGCTTTTATCCGTGTCAGATGTGTATTTTGAAAGTTTACAGGTTTCCCGTCCTTGCGGATCAATTTGCCGGTCAGTACGCGGGCCTTGTCGGTAATCGCAACAAACTCGCCAGTATTTCCTGTGAACCGCAATCCGGAAAAGCCGCCGAACTCTTGATGATCTGATGTAAGAACAAGGCCGCCGAGAAATTCCAGTTTGCCGAAACGGTTCTTGTCCGGATTGGCAGGATCAAACGCCTTGACCGGCGAGGCATTGACAGTGATTTCTTCTGAGAGGGACTTTGCAGGATGGGAGAACATCAGGAAAGTGATTGTCAAAATCAACCAGTGATGTTTCATAACGTTTATCCTGCTTTGGCCAGTTTTCTTTTGGAACCTGTTGTCTGGGCAAGTTCCGGATTTTCCTCAAACAAGTCCGCAAGCTGTTCGGTTATGGCACCTGCCAGCTCTTCAGCATCGACAATCGTAACGGCCCTTTTGTAATATCGTGTGACATCATGGCCGATGCCGATTGCCAAAAGTTCAATCGGGGAATGGGTTTCAATGTCTTCAATCACATGGCGCAGATGGCGTTCCAGATAGTTGCCCGGATTGACCGAAAGTGTTGAATCATCAACCGGTGCACCGTCCGAGATCATCATCAGGATGCGGCGCTGTTCCTGCCTGCCCATCAGGCGCTGATGTGCCCAAAGAAGTGCTTCGCCATCAATGTTTTCTTTCAACAATCCCTCGCGCATCATCAGTCCGAGGTTTTGCCGCGCCCGCCGCCAGGGTGCATCGGCTGATTTATAAATGATATGACGGAGGTCATTCAGCCTGCCTGGATTTGCCGGCTTTTCCTGCTTCAGCCATTGTTCGCGGGCCTGCCCGCCCTTCCAGGCTTTTGTGGTGAATCCCAGAATTTCCACTTTAACACCACAGCGTTCGAGCGTTCGAGCCAGAATGTCGGCACAAGTCGCAGCAACCGTAATCGGACGGCCGCGCATGGATCCTGAATTGTCGAGCAGCAATGTCACGACTGTATCACGGAACACGGTGTCACGTTCCATTTTGAACGAGAGTGGTGTCATCGGATCCGTAATGATCCGTGTCAGCCGGGCCGTGTCGAGATAACCTTCTTCGAGATCAAAGTCCCAACCTCTGTTCTGCTGGGCCATCAGTCGGCGTTGCAGACGGTTCGCAAGGCGCCCAACCACCCCTTGCAGGTGTGCGAGCTGCTTATCCAGAAATGCACGGAGGCGTTCGAGTTCCGCCTGATCGCAAAGCTCTTCAGCAGCGACTTCTTCATCAAACTTCGTGGTGAAAACAACGTAATCTGAATCCGGGGGCAGTTCGGAGAATGGGAGGTCCGGACGGGTTGTCTCGCCAGGCGTTTCTTCATCCCGGTCATCTTCATCGAAGTCATCACCGCCTTCAGCTTCCGATGCTTCCATCTCTCCGGTTTGTTCTTCATCGGCTTCAGATTCAGACTCATCCGGTTGGCCTGAATCTTCTCCCGAAGATTCTTCATTGTCCCGCTGGCCTTCCTGCTCTTCCTCATTCGGGTCTTCTTCGGATTCCTGATCGTCCTGTTCAGGCTCCTGCTCGCCAAGTTCATCACCCATATCGAAGGCAATGAGAAGGTCGCGGATTGCTTCAGCAAATGCAGTCTGGTTTTCAATGTCATCGCCCAGTGCATCAAGGCGGTTCCCGGCCTTTTCCTCAATCCAGTCACGCCAGAGGTTCACAAACTGGTCTGCGCTGGCTGGAGGCTTGTAGCCGGTAATTCGTTCACGCACGACCATGGCAACGGCTTCTTCAAGCGGGGCATCACTGCGCTGTTCTGCACCGGAATATTTCTGCCGGGAGTATTTGTCTTCCAGCATGTGGGCCAGATTGTTTGCCACGCCTTCCATGCGGCTTGCGCCGATTGCTTCTACGCGGGCCTGTTCAACAGCATCAAATATGGCCCGCGCATTGTCTCCTTCCGGAGCAAGACGGTTGTGGATTTTTGCATCATGGCAGGCCTGGCGCAAAGCCATGGCATCACCGACGCCACGGGTAATGGCCAGTTGTTTCCGGGAGAGCTTTTTGCCAAGGTCAGGAAGCCGGACCTGGTTTCCTGCCATACCCGGCTTGTCGCCTGAAAAAGTAACTTCAAGCTCGTTGTTCTGGGCGATAGCGCGCGTGCAATTGGCCAGAGCCTGTTTCACTGGCTCGTGGTCGGGGCCTTTCGCATTGCTGCGCTTTGAATTATCGCCTGTTGAAGCCATAGATATTTGAGCCTATGCCAGTGTCAGGTTCTCGACTACTTCCGAAATCTCTTCACCAAAGGCACGTTGGTAGAATTCGCCGATTGTCACGCGCTCGAGTTCGTCACACTTGTTGAGGAATGTGAGCTTGAACGCAAATGCGAGATCTCCGAAGATTTCGAAGTTTTCCGCCCAGTTGATCACTGTACGTGGGCTCATCACGGTTGAAATATCACCATTGATGAAAGCTGCACGCGTCATGTCTGCAACCCTTACCATTTTGGAAACACGCTCGCGTCCCTCGTTGGTATTGAAGGATTTGACCTTGGCCAGAATGATGTCGACTTCATTGTCATGCGGCAGGTAGTTGAGTGTCGTGATCAGCGACCAGCGGTCCATCTGCGCCTGGTTGATCTGCTGAGTGCCGTGATAAAGGCCGGTTGTATCGCCCAGTCCAACAGTGTTGGCTGTTGCGAACAGACGGAAGGCCGGGTGCGGTGTGATCACGCGGCTTTGATCGAGTAGGGTTAGACGGCCTGAGGATTCCAGAACACGCTGGATCACAAACATCACATCCGGGCGGCCTGCATCATATTCGTCAAAGACCAGAGCCACATTGTTCTGGTAGGCCCAAGGCAGTATGCCATCACGGAACTCTGTGACCTGCATGCCGTCCTTTACAATAATTGCATCCTTGCCGATCAGATCAAGCCGGCTGACATGGCTGTCGAGGTTGATCCGCACACAGGGCCAGTTAAGGCGTGCTGCCGCCTGCTCGATATGGGTTGATTTACCCGTGCCATGATAACCGGAAACCATTACGCGGCGGTTGTGGGCAAACCCTGCGAGGATCGCCCGCGTGGTCGGTCCGTCAAACAGGTAATCCGGGTCAAGTTCGGGCACATGTTCGCTGCGCTCGGAATATGCCGGGATTTCCCAGTCACTGTCGATATCAAATACTTCCCGGACAGACACTTTTGTGTCCGGCATTCCCTGTGTCATTCCCATTCCTCCGGTGATGATTGGGTTGGCGGAATTCTCGATTGCCGCCAAAAAGAGGTTTTCGCGCTTCACATGCCCTTTTTCAAGAGCAGAATCCACCCTGTTTCAGAATTTTGTACGCCTGGATAATTTGCCGCAACCGTTCTTCAGCCCCGCGGTCACCACCATTGGTGTCCGGATGGTGCTTCTTTACCAACGCCTTGTATTTGGTTTTGAGTTCATCAGGCGATGCTGATGAAGGCATGCCAAGGTCGTCAAAGGCTTTTCTTTCCAACGGTCTCAGTTTGCGCGCAGCAGGTCCGGCACCACTCATCTGTCCGGTTCTGCGCATGGAACGGGCAATCACGCGGTCGGCAATGGCAGCGCGCGGGTCGCCTTCAGAATAGGGTGATTTCTTGCCATCCTTGTTGACACCCATAGTCCAGGTTGGCCGATGGCCTGTAAGCGCATCTTTCTGGATTTTTGCGATGTCATCATCGCCAAGACCGGAGAAATAATTGTATGTCTTGTTGTATTCACGCACGTGCTCAATGCACAGGTTGAGATATTGCCCCTCGCGGTCACGCCCCATTGGCGCCTTGTGCGTGGCGGGCCTGTTGCATCCTTCCCACTGGCAAATGCCATCACCGGCTGGCCTTGCGGTTGCCGCAGGCTTCTTTTTGCCTTTGTTGATGCGAATCGAATCGAAATATTTGGAATTGGTATTCATGTCCCTGATTATGGGGTTTTTTACGGAATGAACAAGGATTGACTTTCATCTTGTTCCCCCGCAAAAAGCGCGGTTATCCACTTCTCAAAAATTGGTAACCTTGGAACCATCCGCATGGGTACAGTATCAGATTATCTTCAAAACAAGCTGACCGAGGCATTCGCCCCCGTTTCACTGGAGATCGTCAATGAGAGTCATCTCCATGCCGGACATGCCGGTGATGACGGATCTGGTGAAAGCCATTTGCGCATTAAAATCGTGTCAGATTATTTTAGTGGCATGAACCGTGTCGCCCGTCACCGGGCTGTATATGAAATCGTGCAACCGAAAATTGATGAAGGTCTTCATGCCTGTGCGATTGAAGCAAAGGCCGTCGGGGAGTGAGTTTCTCTAGGCCGCGTTAAACAGCTTAGCGATCTGTTCTATATCCCGGCTTTGAGTTCCCGAGATATTGCTTGCAAGTACAAGACTGCGACTTAAGTCTTCTTTTTCCGGTTCAATCAGCCGTGTCTTATCACTTGCGTATCTTCTGATGTCCGGTTCTGACAGCAGGGTAAAACCAAGCCCTTTGTTTACGCACTCCATGATTGCTTCGACGCTGTCCAGAACGATTGCCTCTTTCGTGAATGCATCTGAAAGTTCGCGCATGTGTTTTTCAATCAGTTTTCCAATCCCGGAACTTGGGTTGAATTGTAGAAACGGCAACTTGCCTGCCAACTCTATGGCTGAAAATTCCGAATGGCTCTCCGGCAAGGCAAAGACAAGACTTTCTTTTTGCAAGGGCTGATAGTGAAGACCGTTTTGAGGTTCACCGGATGCCGTAACAACTGCTGCGTCCAACTGACCCGCAAGAACACGGGTTTCCAGAATTTCTGAAAGCGCAGTCTCAAGCTCAAATTCAGCTTTTGGGGCCAGCTTTGCAGCATTCAGCAGAAATGTGGGCAGCAACCGTACGCTGGCAGTGGCGATAAATCCCATTCTGAAAGTGCCTGAGAGCTCACCGGTTTCACTGCACGCGTTGAGCAATTCCGCTTCAGCGGTTGTGACTGTCTCTGCGTGTTTTGCGATAACCCTGCCCAACGGGGTGAGCTTGGGAGGACGAAAGGCCCGGTCAAACAAATTCACGCCCAACAGTTCTTCCAGTGCCTTCATCTGCATCGAAACGGTGGAAAGTGTTGTATTCTGTTCTTCGGCGACCTTTGCGAAGGAGCCCATCCGGGCAATTCTGGCCAATGTATGTAGGGATCTCGTCTGCATTTAGTTCATCTAAATTGTATTTAATATACAATCTTATTCGATTGTTATGAATTTGACAATCGGCGATACTTTGTATCGGGTAAGGACTGAAGAGGCTGAACATGATTGGGACAAGACCAAACCTTTTGCAGGAACTGGCAAAGGAACTCGCTCCCGTTTTTGCGGAGCGGGCAAGTGAGTGGGACCGCACCCGGACCTATTGCTGGGACAATATTCCATATCTGGTTGATGCCGGTCTCATGGGCATGACCTTGCCGCGGGAATATGGCGGACTGGGTGCCTCGTATCATGATTGTGTACTTGTAATCGAGGAGATCGCCAAAGCCTGTACCCTGACTGCCCGAATTGTGGTCGAAGCAAACATGGGCGGTATCAGTGCAATCATGGCCTATGGCACTGAAGAGCAAAAGCATTTCTGTGCACCGATTGTGCTTGCAGGTGACAAGCCTGCAATCTGTATTACCGAGCCTGAAGCGGGAAGTGCCGCAACCGAAATGCGCACCACAGCCCGCAAGGTTGGTGACAAGTTTGTCCTCAACGGTACGAAACACTGGATTACAGGTGGGGGTGTTTCAAAGCTGCATCTTGTTTTCGCCCGTGTAATTGATGAAATGGGCAATGAACTCGGTATTGGTGGCTTCATTGTGTATCGTGATCCGGAAAACGGCATCATGCCCCAAGGGTTCGAAGTTCGCCGTCGTGAGCATACCATGGGTCTTTGCGGCATGCCGGAAGCCGAACTGCATTTTGACAATGTGGAAGTGAACGCAAAGTTTGCGGTTGTGCCCAAGTCCGGTTACCACAAAGGCTTTGCCGAACTAATGAGCGCTTACAATTCGCAACGTGTTGGTGCCGGTACTGTTGCCATGGGCGTTGCGGCTGGTGCGCTTGAACATGCAAAACGTTATCTGAAGGATCGTGAGCAATTCGGTCGTCCCCTGGCGGAATTCCAGGGGTTGCAGTGGATGGTTGCTGACATGGATGCAAGTGTGCACGCATCCAGGCTGATGCTGCACGAAGCTGCAAAATCCGCTGATACCTCATCGAATGGTTTCCCGGACATGATGATGGCTGCCCGTGCCAAACTCTTTGCTTCTGAGGCAGCCATCAAGGTGGTCAATGATTCATTGCAGATGTTTGGCGCACGGGGATATGGCGATCAGGAACCGCTGGAGCGCATGTACCGGGATGTCCGGATGTTCACCATCGGAGGTGGTACAGCACAAATCTTGCGTACCCAGGTTGCTGGCAGATTGCTGGATATCAAAACTCCGCAGACCCGCGATGGTTATGTTGAGATACCGACTGCAGAAACCTTCCGCTTTGCAGGTGAATAAAACTACTGTTTCGCCAATGGGTGATGTTCCTCCACCAGCTGCTTGAGGCGTTCATCCAGCACGTGGGTATAAATCTGAGTTGTTGAAATATCCGCATGGCCCAATAACTGTTGTACCGAACGCAGATCCGCACCGTTTTGCAACAGGTGGCTGGCAAAGGCGTGTCGCATGACATGCGGCGACACTTTCGCAGGATCAAGCCCGGCGCGGATCGCCAAATCCTTGAGATCCCTTGCAAAGACCTGCCGGCTGAAATGCCCTTCCTTCGAACTGGCCGGGAAAAGAAACCTGCTGTCAGAATTTTTCTTCAATCCTTTGCGGATTTTTACATGCGTCTTGATCGCCTCTTTTGCTTTTTGGGATAGAGGCACAATGCGTTCCTTGTTTCCCTTGCCGATGATTGTGAGAAACCTACCGGATGTGTTGGCGCTCGAAGCGGGAAGGCTCACCAACTCGCTTACCCGCAATCCGGTGGCATAGAGAAGTTCGATCAGACAATAAAGCCTTGCAGTGCGCGTGCGTTTTGCATCTGAACCCTTTTGTCTTGCCGCTTCCTGCTGAGCCAGTCCAATCAACGCATCAACCTCTTCCACACTCATGATTTTTGGCAAAGACCGTCCTAGTTTGGGGCTATCAACGATGCTTGAAGGGTCGTCGGTACGTACCCCTTCAGCAAACAGGAATTTGTGAAACTGGCGAATGGACGAAAGATGCCTTGCTTGTGTTGATGCTGACATTCCTGTTGAAGCAAGCGATACCAGATGCGCTTGTACATGATCGCTGCTTGCGGCTGTAAACACTGTATTCTCTGAAACGAGAAAGTTTCCGTAATCTGTCAGGTCGCGCTCATAAGATGAAAGCGTGTTATTTGCCGCGCCACGCTCTGCGCTCATCATTTCAAGAAAAGCTTCAACGAGGTGGAATTCTCTCAATCTGAACTCCTGATGACACAACCCT
This sequence comes from Pseudomonadota bacterium, assembly GCA_039189355.1. Classification (GTDB taxonomy): domain Bacteria; phylum Pseudomonadota; class Alphaproteobacteria; order Rhizobiales; family Rhizobiaceae; genus JAALLB01. The sequence goes on along the minus strand of JBCCYR010000027.1, from coordinate 734 downwards.
ATTGAGGGTTGAGTCGTTTGGCCGGTATTTTAACGGTCATTTCGCGCGGGGTGGGTTCCACGAAAATGGTAAGCGCTATCATGCTGCCGTAGACAAGGCCGGCAATCACTCCGAGCGTAAACAACAATCTTAACAGGCTTGGCATATCCCCACCATTGCATCCAAAATCGCACTGTGTCTTCCCTTATGTAAAACAGTGCCGCAAATTACAACCGTAGAATCGGAAAAGAGTTAAATCTTCCGCACTTGACCTTGTGGACATAATGGTATCGAAAGGCGCGGAAAACTAAGAACGCCCAATTGATACGAGTATGAAACAAAACAGGCGACCAAGAACGCAAAGACTGCTTGATAAGCTGGACGGGCGAAGCATTGTCCTTTTGGGCATGATGGGGTGTGGTAAATCCGCAATCGGCAAAATGCTTGCCAAGAAACTCGATCTTGAATTCAAGGATGCAGATGACGAAATCGAGGAGGCAGCGGGGCGCAGCGTTGCCGAGATTTTCGAAGAATATGGCGAGGAAGAATTTCGCCGGCTTGAAAGCCGGGTGATCGACCGTGTCCTTGAGGAAGGCCCTGTCATGCTCGCATTGGGCGGGGGTGCATTCATGGCAGAGGACACACGTAATGCAATCGCAAAAAAAGGTCTCTCTGTCTGGATCAAGGCAGACCTTGACTTGCTGTTGGAAAGGGTTGGAAGACGCCCGGGCAAACGACCACTGCTCAAAACCGGG
>JBCCYR010000026.1:0-14205 GCA_039189355.1 Pseudomonadota bacterium | reverse complement strand
CCCTAAACAACATTTCGTAATTTTGCATTTGTTTTCAGAAAGGTAGGGATGTGATGACTGAATCAATTTTTGCGAGAATTAAACGTCTAGTTTCAGGCAGTGTCGAAGACATGGTTGATTCAATGGAGCGTAACGGTGGCTCAACCGTAATGCGAGAAGCAATCCGTGAAATTGACAGGGTTGAAGAAGACGTCAAGAACAACCGCGACGAGGCGACTGCGAGACGGCTTCAGGCAGTCCGGCAGCAGCAATTGTATCGTGAAAAGCTGGATGACCTTCAGGAAAAGGCACAGTTTGCGATGGACGAAGGACGTGAAGACCTTGCAGAAGCAGCGCTTCACCGTCAGATGGACTTTGAAGCACAGATCAAGCGTCTGGAAGAAGTTGAAGCAAATGCTGCGGAGATGGAGCGTCAGTTTGAAGAGTCTCTGGCATCTCTCGAAATGAGAAAGGCACTTCTGCAGGAAGAGCTTGAGCATTTCGAAGCAGCACGCATGGAAGCTGGCATTGCCGAAGATCACTCAGGTGCTTCCGGGCGTGACAAGATGCGCCGCGTCGAACGCGCAGAAGCTGCTTTTGCCCGTGCAATGAATGGCACAGGCAACCAGAACATGGCAGCGGATGCACAAAATGCATCAAAAGTGGCTGAAATCGATGCGATGCAGCGCCAGGAAGAGATTCACCAGCGCATGGAACAGATGCGCCAGAGAAAAGCTGGTTAACCTGAAACAGCTCTAATTCATTGCCCCGCCGGATCTGGCGGGGCAACTGTTGCTTACCCAATTATCAAAATACAGAAACACCTCCCCAAGCGCACCGTTAACCTTGTTAGCCTTATTAATATTGATGCAACTCGGTACTTGAGCTAATTTTTCCAAGGGCGAAGAAATTGACCGATTTCGGGAGGGTGGCATGCGTTTGGCATATACCGGCATCTTTGCTCTGATGGTTGGTGCAAGTAATATTGGCCCGGCATTTGCAGCACAAGATGACCCGCTTCACATCATCGTTTCTCTCGCTGACCAGAACCTCAAGGTTTTCCGGGGCGAAGAACTGGTTACTCAATCAAACATTTCTTCAGGCAAAAAGGGCCATGACACCCCGACAGGAATTTTCTCGGTCCTGCAGAAGAACCGGCACCATCGCTCGAACATCTACAGCAATGCACCCATGCCGTTCATGCAGCGCCTGACATGGTCAGGAATTGCACTTCATGCTTCAAACAGTGTTCCGGATCATCCGGCATCGCATGGCTGTGTGCGCATGCCGCATTCATTTGCGTCCGAGCTATTCAGAATGCGCACACGCGGTGCCCACGTGATAATTGAACAGGAACCGCAAGCGCCAGTACGAATTGAACACGGGTTTCTTTTTCAACCCGCCAAGACATGGCAGGCCTCAAAGGATTACGATGTTTGGGTCAACACGCATATCACCAACGAAAATGATGGCTTGATTGCACCCAATGAACAATATGCAAGCCGTGTTCTGATTACCCGACGTACTCACAAGGAAGATATCTTTGATACACAAGACCTGCTCAATGAACTTGGCTTTGATTCAGGTGATGTGGATGGCATCATGGGACCGGCAACCTGGGCTGCAATTGTAAGATTCCAGAAAGCAAATGACCTTGAGCCGAACGGGACGATAGACAACAGCCTGCTTGAAGCACTGTACAAAAAGGCCAGAAAAATCCGGCCTGCAAATGGCAGGGTGCTCGTGCGCCAGCATCACAAGACAATTTATGAAGCCGAAGTGTCGATAAGTTCCCCCGAGCAGCCGCTTGGTTCTCATTTGCTGACGGTAACAAGGTTTGACGCAGAAAACTCCAAGACAGACTGGCTGCATCTCTCCCTGAATGATCGTGTCCACCGTCAAATAAACCTGAGAACCGGTGGAGCTATAGACCCCACTTCAGCAAGACAATCTATCAGTGACACCCTCGCAAGAATAGAGATGTCTGCAGACGTACATACCCAGATTTCGAAGTTGTTGACACCCGGTTCTTCAATCGCGATATCGGACAATGGATTGAGCATTGAGACAGGCGCCAAGGGTACGGATTTCATCGTTTTGACCAAGCCCGAGACTGAAAACAATCAGTTCGCTGCAAAGCTGTAGCAGCATTTGTCCGAAATTTTACTATCGGTGATTTTCGGCTGGCAAGCCGTGTCTTTCTCGACTAGTGTCGCTGCAAATTTCTCAAAAACTGTGAGTAGAACATGAAAGACGCACGCAACTTTTATATCAACGGCCAGTGGGTCAGTCCGGTCAATGGCACGGACATGGAAGTCATAAACCCATCTGTGGAAGAGGCTTTTGCTGTCATTTCCCTGGGTGGCTCTGAGGATGCTGATGCTGCAGTAGCTGCTGCAAAAGCGGCATTTCCTTCCTGGAGCGCTTCAACCAAGCAGGAGCGCCTGGAATTGCTTGAATCCATCCTCGATGTTTACATGAAGCGGTCCGACGAAATGGGCGAAATCATCTCGGAAGAGATGGGCGCGCCAATAGCCATGTCAAAGATGGCACAGGCCGGCTCCGGATCAGGTCATATTAAGGCTTTTATCAATGCACTCAAGGGCTTTGAGTTTGAACGGGAACTGCGTCCGGGCAAAGACAATGATCGCATCCTCTACGAGCCCATTGGCGTCTGTGCACTCATCACGCCGTGGAACTGGCCGATGAACCAGATTGCACTCAAGGTGATCCCGGCGATCGCCACCGGTTGTACATCCGTGCTCAAACCTTCAGAACTCTCGCCCATGTCGGCAATCCTGTTTACAGACATTCTTCATGAAGCAGGCGTTCCGGCAGGCGTTTACAACATGGTCAATGGCGATGGCCCGGGTGTTGGCAACACGCTCACAGGTCACAAGGACGTGGACATGGTTTCCTTCACGGGTTCCACCCGCGCCGGAACAGCCATCACAAAGAATGCTGCCGATTCTCTGAAACGCGTCAGTCTGGAACTCGGCGGCAAAGGTGCAAATATCGTGTTTGCCGATGCCGATCCAAAGGCAGTCAAGCATGGAGTAATCCGGTGTTTCAACAATACAGGCCAGTCCTGTAATGCCCCTACCCGCATGCTGGTTGAGCGTTCGCGGTACGAACAGGCTGTTGAAGAGGCTATCGCCGCTGCCGACGCTACTGCCGTTGACCTCGCTTCAAGCGAAGGCCGTCACATCGGACCACTTGTAAGCCAGATGCAGTTTGACAAGGTCCAGAACCTGATTGAAGTCGGGATCAAGGAAGATGGCGCAAGGCTCGTTGCAGGAGGGCTTGGCCGTCCGGAGGGCTTGAACCGTGGATATTTCGTACGCCCGACCGTATTCGCCGACTGCACCAATGACATGCGCATCATGCAGGAAGAGATTTTCGGACCTGTTCTGTCCATGATGCCTTTCGACACCGAAGAGGAAGCGATCGAAATTGCCAATGATACCGCTTATGGCCTCACCAACTATGTCCAGACACAGGACGGTGAAAAAGCAAACCGCGTTGCCCGTCAACTGCGCTCAGGCATGGTGGACATCAACGGACAAGCCCGCTCGTCCGGTTCTCCGTTTGGCGGTTACAAGCAATCCGGCAACGGGCGTGAAGGTGGCCACTGGGGAATGGAAGAATTCCTCGAAGTAAAGGCAATTGGCGGCTGGACACCAGAAAGCTAAACGAACAACACAAACAAAAAAGGCCGCGGAGTTTTCCGCGGCCTTAATTCTTTTACCAATCAGGATTAGCTGTCAGAGCCGATCCATGATTTCCAGGTTGACTCATTTTCTTTAAGCCAAGTGTCAACCACTTCATCCATTTCCTTGCCGTCCACATCAATCGCCAGGATCAATGGCGCCTGCTGCTCGTTGGTAAGTCTGAAATTCTCAAGCAATTTCAGCATCTCAGGATTGCTTTTCACGAAATCAGGATTTGCATAATTGAACGTAACGTCTTTTGCCCAACCGGTAGCAGGCCACTTGTCATCAGAATGTTCCGGTAGCTCAACTTTAACCAGATCAAGGGACGCGTGAATCCAGTGTGGTTCCCACGCATAGGCGATGAATGGCTCCTTGCGCTTGTAAGCGGCTTGCATTTCCGCCCAGTGAGCAGCCTCTGAACCAAGCTCAACTGCAGCATAGTTCAAGCCAAGCAGCTCCATGCGCTTGCTGTCTTCACATTGCCATGCAGCTGTAGGACAACCAAGCAGACGTCCCTTGTCACCGGTTTCCAGTGTCTTGAACAGGTCTGAATACTGGTTCATGTCCTCCCATGACTTGAGGTTCGGTGCTTTTGCATCAGCTCCTTCAACCAGATAGCGTGGCACATAATAGCTTGAAACACCTACGACGCCTGAGTCAGCAATTTTCAGCATTGAACCATCGCCGCCAAATTCTGTGACATATTTCTGGATTGTGGTTGAATAGGAAGGCCAAAGCTCACAACCATAGTCGAGATCGCCAGCACGAATGGCTTCGTCACGTCCCGGGCCAGATGGCATGGTAATTCGCTTGATCTTGTATCCAAGCTCTCTTTCAGCGATCTGGTGCACGATCTCGCACATTACGGCTCCGCCGGTCCAGTCGTTGACTGCAGACTTCAAAACGCCACCAGCGGATGCGGATGAAACGCCTGCTACAGATACGCTGAGTGCAAGCACACCAGCACTCGCCACAGAAGATATGGTTTTGTGGATTGTCATATTCTATTCTCCCTTTTAATGACAAGCCCGACCGTGTTAACGGCTCCTCCCGGGCATTATGTAAAGTTTAATCATCAGTTGTGACTTTTGTCGATTCACTTTGTGCAATCAAGGTTACAGACCCAGGGCCCGCCTCTGATTTCTAGTCCAGCCTTGTGTGAGACGATCTAGCATGATCGTGAGCAATACAATGCCAATTCCCGCAGCAAGTCCCTTGCCCATATTGGCGACATTCATCGCGTCATAAACTTCCTTGCCAAGACCGAGTCCGGCGACAAGCGGTGTGATCGCCTGCATGGCAAGCGCCATCACGACAGACTGGTTAAGCCCAAGCATGATGGAAGGAGAAGCCATCGGCAACTTTACCTTGAAAAGCGTTTGCAATTGGGAAGAGCCATAGGAGTTGGCAACTTCATCTATCTCTGGCGGAAGCTGGCGAAGCCCGAGTGTCGTCAACCTGATCACTGGCGGAATGGAGTAGATTACCGTTGCAATTACGGCAGTTGTCTTGTTGCCGCCAAAGAAGAACAGGGCCGGGATAAGATATACGAAAGCCGGAAGCGTCTGCATGGCATCAAGAATTGGGCGGAGGATTGCATCCATGACTTTCGAATAAGCCGCAGCTATGCCAAGCGGCACGCCAATCACCAGGCAAATAAGAACCGAAACCGATGTTCCTGCAAGCGTAAACAGGGAAACTTCCCATAACCCGGCTGCAGCCAGGAAAAACAGAAAAGCGGTTGTTACAAGTGCGAACTGCCAGCTTGTAGAGACCCAGACAATAATGCCAAGCGCAGCCATTACATACCACCAGGGCAAACCGGCAAGGAGAGTATCAAGCGGATCAAGCAGATACAGGAAGACAAAAGACCGGATGAACTTGGTAACGGCAATGAACGTTGGATTGACCGTCAACCAGTCAATGGCGAAATCAACCGGCTCGCGGATCGAAAACTCCCAGCCTCTGGGGTAGGTACTCATCCAGCGAACTTCGGGTCCGAGGAAATAGACCAGAAGCAACAACATCCCGCCGATAACCAGAAATGGCCTTTGCAACAGCCATTCAGCAGTATCCTTTCGAACCATTGCTACCGCTGCGGCAACTGCCGTCGTAATACCCATGCCGATTTTACCGATGAGGCCCCAAACAAGACCAATCGGCATTTCGATTGCCCGGGCAGCCGGATAGTCGTCCCAGCTTTGCGGCAACAAATGAAATCTTGGGCCGCCGCCATGGTGCATCACGGATTTTGCCTGCCCGCTGATGGCATAGGTCAACCGGTCAAGGATGATCGCCATGAAGACAATGCAAAGTCCGCCTTCAAAAGCCCACCCCACCTTAAGCTTTACCAGTGCTTTCCAGACCTGCTCCCCCAGTCCGCCAGCGCCGATAAAGACCGCAAGCACCGCCAAGCCAAGCGCCATCATGATCGTCTGGTTGATACCCAGTACAATGGATGGCAAGGCAAGCGGAATTTTTACCTTTGCAAGCATTTGCCAGCGGGTTGAACCATAACTCTGGGCGACTTCCACCGTATTTGCCGGAACCTGCCGGATACCCAGATTGGTCAACCGCACGACAGGTGGCAGCGCATAAATGATGATCGCCATGGCTGCAGACGTAGCACCGATACCAAAGAAGAAGATGGCCGGGATGAGATAAACGAACGCAGGCATGGTCTGCATTGTGTCCAGAATCGGTTTCATAAAAGCTTCGAACCGGTCGCTTTGCGAACACATAACTCCAAGCACAACCCCGAAAACCACGCAGAAAAATACTGAAACCGCCATCAAGCTCATGGTGGACATGGCTTCGTACCACATGCCGACCATGCCCCAGAACATCACGCCAAAAAGTGTGAGAAGACCGAGACGCAAGCCACCATAGGCAAGCGATGGCAGTAGCAACGCAAGAAGCACAAAGAGCCACGGCAATTCCCAGAGCCATTCTTCCAGCAACTCAAGCGGAACCCTGACAATATCGGAGATCGCACGTGTGACGTGCTTGATATTCTCTTCCATCCACTTCTGGGCATCATTAACCCATTCAACAAACGGAAATCCTTCGATGATCCATTGCGGAAACTGCGAGGTATTGGCCGCTACGGAATAAACCAGCAACGAGAGCAATACCCCGAAAACGGATACTGCAAGCATCGTGAAATCATGCCCGCGAAAGGTAAACAGTTTTCGCGTTTCCGCTACGCTTTCGGCCATAGTCATCGAACCGTCCTCCCAATGAAGATGGATGTTATGACCAAGCTTAAAGATACACAAGAAGCCAGATGTGAATTTTACATGTTACTTCAAGGCTCTTGATTGCATCATCAGGTTACTTGTAGTTTGATGTATTTAAATCAGCACGCAGAATGCTGCCAGGGGAGAATAACACATGGCATCAGAACCGAAAATTGTCTGCAATAACATCTGGAAAGTCTTTGGCGCCAACCCCGAACGGACCATGCGGGATATGGACCGCTCTCTTTCACGAGCAGAAATCCAGAAACAAACCGGCCATGTCGTTGCCGTTAAAGATGTTTCGTTCAAGGTCGAAGAAGGAGAAACCTTCGTCGTCATGGGGCTGTCCGGTTCCGGAAAATCCACATTGGTCCGGTGCCTTTCCCGCCTGATTGATCCGACCGAGGGTCAGGTTTTGGTTGACGGGGAGGACATAACAAAGGTTTCCCACTCCGAATTAAAAGACATGCGCCGGAACAAGATGGCGATGGTGTTCCAGCATTTCGGGCTCTTCCCGCACCGCAAGGTCATTGACAACGTGGCCTATGGGCTTGAAGTGCGCGGCGAAGGCAGGGAACAACGCTACGCAAAGGCGATGGAAACCATCAATCTTGTTGGACTGGATGGCTGGGCTGACCATTACCCGCGTGAGCTTTCCGGTGGCATGCAACAGCGGGTCGGTCTTGCACGGGCAATGGCAGTTGAGCCGGAAATCCTGTTTTTCGACGAACCCTTTTCTGCGCTCGACCCCCTGATCCGCCGTGAAATGCAGGACGAATTGCTAGACCTTCAGGCAAGGCTGAAAAAGACCATGGTCTTCATCACGCACGACTTCCTCGAGGCGATCAAGATGGGCGATCACATCATGATCATGAAGGATGGGGCCATTTCACAAATGGGGACCCCGGAGGAAATCGTCGCAAATCCGGTCGACAAATACGTTGCGGATTTCACCGAAGATGTTCCCCGCTACAAGGTCCTGTCTGCCGGAAAGGTCATGCGCCCGGCAAAACGCAAGTCAATCAAAAAGGGCGAACAATCGGTTCTCGAGAGCGCAAAGATTGACAGTCTGATTGATCTGGTCGCCGATACGGATGATGCCTTGCCAGTCGTGGATGCCAATGGCACACTGCAGGGAGAAATAGACCGTGCCATCATCATGAAGGCCATGAACACCAGAATCTAGGGCCAAACAATCAAAGGACCGGCCCGAGGCTAACGCAAGGAGGCTGCCATGCTGGACACCCCAAACAAGTTGAGCGTCTACGAAAAACCGCTTGTGGAGGAACCGGAACAGTCTTTTACCCTGCCCTCCTATCTCTATACGGACCCGGCGGTCTACGAGATTGAGAAAGAACGGATTTTCTACAGAACCTGGCAGTACATAGCCCACAAGACATTTTTCCAGAAACCAGGTGATTATGTCACCGCGCAAATCTGTGACCAGAATATCTTCGTCATGATGGGTGGTGATGGTGAACTGCGGGCCTTCTACAATGTCTGCCAGCACCGGGCGCATGAATTGCTGCCTGCAGGTACCGGCAACGTCCGAAGCGTGATTGTCTGTCCCTACCATGCGTGGACATTTGAGCGTGAAGGCGCGCTACGCGGAGCGCCGCGTTCGCACAAGCGCCCCGGCTTCGACAAGGCGGATTACTCGCTCAAGCAAATCCGGCTGGAAATGTTTCTGGATTGCGCATTCATCAATCTTGATCCCGATGCCGTATCATTGAAGGAACAGGCAAGTGATCTCGAAGCTGACATCCGTGAAAAGATTCCCTATCTCGACAAATTGAAATCTCCGATAGAAGGCGGCCTTGGCGAAACCCGCATCAAGGCCGGATGGAAAGTTGTCGTCGACAATTATGTCGAGTGTTACCATTGCGACCATGCCCATCCGGATTTTGCCAACCTGATCTGTATGGACACCTACCAGCATGACACGTTTGGCTTGTGGGCTCGGCAACTTGGCGTTGATATCAGGGCGGAAAACTCTGCCTACAAACTTGGTGACAACGAGCCTTACATGCAATCGGCATTTTGGTTCCTGTGGCCAAACACGACATTCAACACCCTGCCCGGCTCTGAAGAACTGAATATTTCCGCGATCCGTCCAATGGGACTGGAAGAAAGTGACTTCGGCGGCCATTCGCTCTCGGTTAGCGGCGAATATAACAAGGAACGCGCGGACTATACTGCTGATGTGCTTGTCCCCGAAGACATCGGCCTCTGCGAAAGCGTGCAACGAGGACTGAAATCGAAAGGCTATAGCCAGGGCCCGATGATTGTTGACCCTGAACGTACCGGACGTGGTGAACACGCCATTCATCATTTCCACCGTCTGGTGCAAAAGGCGCTGTCGTAAGGCACATGCCCTACAAGACTTTCAGGCTCTCAGAAGACGTTTCACTCATACAGGAGACGGGCGTTGCCAATTTCATGCGGTGCAACATCTGGCACGTAAAGGGACGTGACTTCGATCTTGTGATCGATACCGGCATGGGGCTCGATCCGCTGAAACAGTGGGTGATGCGGGAAACCGATCGTCCCATAAAGGCAATCGTCACCCACTGCCATTTTGATCATTCCGGTTGCTTGCATGAATTTGAAGAACGGCTTGGACACAAGGCGGAAGCAGGCATCCTTGCCAATCCGACCAATGCGGAAATGGTTTATGAAGGCGCTTGGACCCGCATTGGAATTGTTGATCCGAAACAGCATCAGGATTTTTCACTGGAAACCTTTCACGTCAAGGCTGCACCGCTAACCGGATATCTGGATGAAGGAGATGTCATCGATCTGGGCGACAAGGCATATCAAGTCCTGCATCTGCCCGGCCATTCACCAGGATCAATCGGGCTTTGGGACATGAAGTCCAAAACCCTGTTTACAGGGGACGCGCTTTACGATGGCGAACTGCTTGATGAACTCTACCACTCTGACAAGGACGATTACGCCAAAACACTGGAACGCCTGGAAACGCTCGGCGCAGAAATCTTCCATGCAGGGCACTTCCCTTCTTTCGGCCCTGCAAAAATGAAGGAACTGATTGCATATTACAGATCAGGCAATAACACGCTCGGTGACATAGAAGACTGGTTTGAAGCAAACAAGCACCGATTGAAAGACATTTTCGCAGACCAGCACTGGAGGCGTAGTGTGATGCCTGTTATTGGTTAGCAACACAGCTCCAAGGCCCAGAGAACATGATTAGACTGACAAGCTTTACCATCTTCGCGATTGTAGCTTTTATTTCATTGGCAGCCGCTAACCAGAACAACCCTCAAATGCGGTTGCTGGATGATCTGGACTATCCTGGTGAAGGATATTGTATCGATGTCCCGGGGATAGGTCAGACTGCGCGCATTGATCTGCCTCTGGTAATGCACAATTGCCTGCCGGATCGAAACAGCCTTGACCGTTTTGCGCTGGAATTTGACGGTCGGATTCGGATGCCCGCTTACGAAGCCTGTATCACGGCATTTGGCGTTTTCTCGCCTCTGCCGGGTGTTCCTGTAATACTTCGGGAGTGCGGCGTGACCGAGAGTTTCCTGCGAGCCGACAAGTTTCAGAAGTTTAAACGCAACGCGGAAAATCAATTGCGCCTGGACGGAACGAATTTGTGCCTAAGTGCCGGCCCGGTATCGGACAAGACATACAGTGCTAATCATCGTTGGCGGACATTGACACTTGAAAATTGCACTGATGTTCCATTGTCTCTCTCGGTTTGGAAATAATACTTTTATGGTGTTTGAATTCCTCCACCGAAATCGATAAGTCGCGAAGCCTCAGTCAAAATAGAATTTTGCAGGCGAAATCGGCATCCCAATCCACAATCGGCACAACCCAAGCCACCTTAAACACCCAAATCCCTGGCAGTTCTCTTGATTCCTTCTTCGAGAATATCAAACATCTCGTCGATCTGTTTCAGCGTTATGACAAGCGGCGGGGAGAACACACACATGTTGATGATCGGTCGTACGATAAGACCCATTTCCTGACAGTGCTCATCAATCAGGGCGCCGATTTCCTTATCCTTGTCGAGTTGGGCCTCCACGCTCTCAGGAACCGAACATTCAACGCAACCCATCAGCCCTTCCCCACGCGCATCAACAACCAGCGGCAGGTTTGAGAGTTCCTGCAGGCGTTTTTGAAAATGCGGCGTCACGTTGCGCACATGTTCCAGCAAATTCTCTTCTTCGATGATTTCGATGGTCTTGAGCGCGGCAACCGCACTGACCGGATGTCCTGAATACGTGAAACCGTTCGAGAAAGTTGCACCTTTCGACGCCTCACCGGTCACATCACGGTAGATGCGGTCAGAAATGATACATGCGCCCATCGGCACATAGCCTGAGGTCAAACCCTTGGCACAGGTGATGATGTCCGGTTCGATATCAAACACCTCTTTCGAAGCGAACCAGTGGCCAAGCCGCCCAAACGCGGTCACAACCTCATCAGAAATATACAACACATCATGCTTGCGGCAGATTTCAAGGCAACGCTTGTGATATCCCTTCGGTGGAACAATCACACCACCGGAAGCAAGGATTGGTTCTGCAATAAACGCCGCAACCTTGTCAGCGCCAAGCTCCAAAATCGCATTTTCCAGATCAGCAATTTTTTCGTCGAGAAAGTCTTCAACGGATTGTCCACCCTTGCGGACAAACGGGTTTACGTTCGGCAGGAAGTGTACGAGCCGGGTTTCCTGATCAAGCCATCCCTTGTCCCGCTCCTTGCCGCTCATGGTTGCGGAAAGATAGGTACTTCCATGATAGGCTTTCTGGCGGGAAATAATGGTCTTCTTGTCCGGTTTGCCGAGAATGTTGTTGCGGAAATGAATGAACCGGATGGCACTATCGACTGCAGTTGAACCGCCCGTTGTAAAGAACACATTGTTCAAATCACCGGGCGTGCGTTTTGCAATTTCGCCAGCCAGAATTGCAGCCGGGGAACTGGAAAGTGAAAAGGGTGAAAAATACGAAACGCTTTTGGCCTGCTCTGCGATCGCCTCGGCCATGTCTTCCCTGCCATAGCCCAGTTGAACACACCACATCCCCCCCGGCGCATCGATATACCGTTTGCCGTTTTCATCATAAAGGTAAATGCCGTCAGCCTTTTCAGCAAAGGTGCGACGGTACTCTCCGGCAACTTCCATGCCTTCCCAGGGATGAACAAAATGCTCCTGGTCAAGAGCGACGACTTCTTCGAAATTATTATGCAGTTTTTCCATGCGCCCAAGCTAGCACACTGTATAGCAGAGAAAAGGAAAATCTTTGGTTGAAAGAAGGCATTTAATGGTACGGTTGGGTGGATTCGAACCACCGACCTCTAGAGCCACAATCTAGCGCTCTAACCAACTGAGCTACAACCGCATGGCCTCTTTCGAAGTTCGATTGAAATACGGTCATCAATGGACATTTGCAAGGGAAACTTGTCTGTTTGATCACTTTTATGGACCGATACCATAATTCGTGAAACAAACACCCATTAACCTTGAATGCAAGGAGTCATGTTCAGGGCTGGTTCGTTCTGGACCGATTTCCTTTGGAACGGTATTAACATTCTGTTTACGATATTTTTCACAAGCCTTGGAATTTCAAGTTTACGAAAATGAACCAGGATAGCAGTCAGTCATATCTCGATTTGTCGGTTTTGCCGACACTGCGTGCATGCGTTCTTTCAAACGAGCCTGTCGTTGTATTTTCAAGAAATCTTGACGATATCATCTGGTCAAATGCTGCCGGAGCACGGCTTTTCGGAGGTACAGGCATTGCCGAGATATTGGCGATGGCCATACCCACAGGGCATCCGATACTGGTTCAGCTCAAGAACGCCGTAGGGCGTTTGGAAGTAAACCACCGCATAACGAGAGGCGTGAGAGTTGGTCGCAGCCTGCGGTCGCAACTGCTCCAGTTTGAAATACACCATATCGAACTGCCGGGCGACCAAACCGGGTACAAGGTTACCCATCTTTTGGATACCGGCGAAACTGCCATGGAGACAGAACTGGCTGAACAGGCAATTGTTTCTCTCACAGACTTTGCTGATGCTGCCGCGATTGTTGATGATGTCGGTCAACCGCTTTTCGCCTCGCCGGATTTCACAGATCTTGCACCTGATACGGATGAACTTGGGGCCATGATTACCGAGTTGAAATCAGAAACAGACCGGCTGATTAAACGTCCATACAGGCTATCCGATGACAACATTGTTGCCATTGGACTAGCGAGGCTCAACGACATGCCAGGACGCAACCTTGTTGTGCTTGCACAGACTGCAAACGAGGAAGTTGAAGAGGAAGAAAACACCTCAGTCACGGAGACAGCGGAAACAGATCGTCATCCAGATATTCCCACGGATGCAATATCTGAAAATACAGATGATCCGGCTGAGGCCGATTTACATGAGGCTTCCAACGAGCCTGAAACAGGTGAAGAAGAGTTAACTGCCCCTTCTGAGCGGACAGAGGAAACACAATCACCAGCAAAAGAGACGTCACAGCAAGATGCACCAGACCTGCCGGAAGAGGCTGACGAAGAAACCCTTTCTGATGATGTAAGACCAATTGGTGTTCCGGCCGGTGAGACGTCACAACCAGGCTTTATCCGTTTTGCCTGGAACATTGACGAGAATGGAACATTTACATCCGTATCAGATGAGCTTGCCGAAGTGGTCGGGGCAAAGCCCGCTGATATCGTGGGGCGGCGATGGTCGGACATTTCGAAGATTTTGGGTTTTGACCGCGATGAAGAGATCGAGAAGCTCCTTGGGCAACGCGATACATGGTCCGGCAAAACCGTACTCTGGCCAGTTGAGGGAACCGATGAAATTGTTCCGGTTGATCTCGCGGCATTACCGATCTTCGGCACCGACAGAACCTTCAAGGGTTTCCGTGGTTACGGCAAAATTTTAGCGTCAGAGCGGCTAAAGGATCCTGAGGCCATCGGAATGGCTTTCGCTGAAACTTCTGTTGAATTCGGTCAGGAAGAGGAAACGGAAGCCAGCGACGACGAGCCAGAGATCAAAATTCTAGGTAATAATGAGGAAACGCATGGCGAACCTGAGGTTTCATCCGGTGAAACAACAGGTGCATCCAATGTTTTGCCTTTCTCAAGAAACCAGGACAGCGAATCCGCAGAGACCCTGAACGAGAATGAGCGCAATGCCCTTGAGGCCGTACGTGAACATCTGCGCGAGGAAGGTTTGGAGCAGGAACCTGTTTCAGAGATTGACACATCTCCAAATGTCGACACTTCTCTGTTGGAAAAACT
>JBCCYR010000025.1:0-14474 GCA_039189355.1 Pseudomonadota bacterium | reverse complement strand
CAACTTGCCTTTCCGGAGAAGTCCCGGGAAGAAATCGAAAACATCCTCAGTGAAATGTGGGCCAACATGGGTCGTATCGCTGCAGAATATGTCTATCTCGACCAAATCTTTGATATCGTGGAAGAGGACCAGTCAAAGGGACGTGTCGAGATTACCGGGGCAGAAAACTTTCATAAAATGAAAGACCATGACGGTGGTGTGATCTGCTTTACCGGTCATACGGGGAACTGGGACCTTCTGCCAATCGCCTCTGCCGTTTACGGCCTGAACATCACAGCCCTGTTTCGCCCACCCAACAACCGGTACATGGCCAGGCGGGTGCTCTCAGCAAGAAAAACGGCCATGGGGCATTTGGTACCCTCAAAGGTCGGTGCATCCTGGGCACTCGCAAACGTTCTTGAGGAAGGTGGCGCCGTGGGAATGCTGGTTGACCAGTTTTTCAGCAAGGGAACGGAAATCACGTTT
The DNA here is from genome assembly GCA_039189355.1 of Pseudomonadota bacterium. Lineage (GTDB taxonomy): Bacteria > Pseudomonadota > Alphaproteobacteria > Rhizobiales > Rhizobiaceae > JAALLB01. Next base: position 14,009 of record JBCCYR010000025.1, on the reverse strand, counting down.
TTTGATCGTCAAACGATGGCAAACCCGCTGCTCGCGAAGCTCACAAGACAGTTTGATTGCCCGGTATTTCCCGCCCGGTGTATCCGGTTGCCCGGCGGCCGGTTCAGGATTGATATCGAACCTGAAGTCAAACGGCATTATAGAAAAGACGGTTCACTGAACACAGACAGGCTTACCCAGGATGTGAATGCATGCGTTGAACGCTGGGTTCGCGAACATCCCGAACAATGGCTGTGGCTTCACAAGCGATGGCGCCCGAACTTCATGAAAAGGCGAGCCGAGAGGCTCGCTGCAAAGGCTTCCAGGCGCTAACGCCGAAGCAGTTAGTGGCGCACGCGCACTCTCATGTTTTTAAGCCCAACCCGTGCTGTCATGTTAAACAGGATACGGGCATTTTCAGGATGCAGACGTACGCAACCTGCTGACGCTGGACGACCCAGCCTGCTGACCTGGTTTGTCCCGTGAATTGCGAAGTTTCCGCTGTAAAAGATCGAATACGGCATGGGAGCATTGTTATACCGGCTGGACTTGTGATGTTTAGAAAGCCACTTGGCACTCCATGTACCGGTAGGCGTTATCTTGCCGCGTCTTGCGGTTGAAACGGGCCAGACATATTTCAGCTTGCCATGCTGATAAACCCGCATCTTTTGTTGTGATATATCGATATGAGCTTCCACTTTAGCTGCAAATGATGGTGTGGCAAACATTCCAAAGACCACAGCCAATCCCACAATTAACATACGCATGATACTACTCCTGTGTTTTCAGCCCCTCGCAAGGCTAACACAGGGCTTTATTTTCGTCTATTCTGCGCCCGAAGACTTGGTAAACAGAGGAGATTGTGAAACCTCGACATCAAATCCCAGGTTGTTTGCTCTCTTAACGTAAGCTAATCATACACCTCACTTTACCAATCAAGAGATTTTTCCCATGAGCGCAACCGGAAAAATAAAGGCCCTCACACCTCCGGACATTGAGGCGATGAAAGGTGAAACGCCAATCGTCTGTTTGACGGCCTATACGACACCGATTGCAAAAATGATCGATGAACACACTGATCTCGTACTGGTTGGCGACAGTGTTGGCATGGTCATGCATGGCATGCCAAACACGCTCGGCGTCACAATGGACATGATGGTTCTGCATGGCAAAGCGGTCCGTCGCGGTTTGACCCGACCGCTTCTGGTTATCGACATGCCGTTTGGTTCCTATGAACGAAGTCCACAACAGGCATTTGACAACGCAGCCCGTTTCATGCGCGAAACTGAATGCGGCGCGGTAAAACTGGAAGGCGGCGAGGAAATGGCAGAAACGATTGAGTTTCTAGTGAAACGCGGCATTCCGGTAATGGCTCATGTCGGACTGACGCCTCAATCGGTGAATGTCTTTGGGGGTTACAAGACCCAAGGCAAGGGGAATGATTCAGGGCGCATACTTGCTGATGCAAAAGCTGTTGCCGATGCAGGCGCATTCTCCGTTGTATGCGAAAAAATGCCGGATGCGCTTGCACGCCAGGTTACAAAAGAAATTCGCATACCTACCGTCGGCATCGGTGCATCTGCCTATTGCGATGGCCAGATTCTGGTGATTGACGACATGCTGGGCATGTTCACCGACTTCAAACCAAAGTTTGTCAAACGCTTCGCCAATCTCGGAGAGAAGGTGAACCAGATGGCGGGCGAATATGCAGAGGAAGTCCGCAACCGCTCCTTCCCTGCCCCGGAACACGTTTACGATTATGCCGGCGAAGAATAGAAACAGAAATGGCAATCGAAATCGTTCGTACTGTTGAAGCCGTCAGGGAACTCTCGCGCCGGGCATCAAGCGAAAAAAAGAGCATCGCACTCGTGCCAACCATGGGCGGCTTGCATCAAGGACACCTGTCACTGGTGGAAAAAGCCGGGCAGATTGCCGACATTGTCATTGTCTCCCTGTTTGTGAACCCTGCACAATTCAACAACCCAGATGATCTGGAAACTTATCCCGGAACTGAAAAGGAAGACCTTGTAGCGTTAAGTGGAACCAAGACCGACATACTGTTCGCCCCTTCGGTTGAAGAAATGTATCCGGAAGGTTTTGCGACAAACATTACAGTCAGTTCCGCTTCAGACATCTTGTGTGATGCACATCGCCCCGGGCATTTCGAAGGCGTGGCAACAGTTGTAGCAAAACTGTTTGTCCAGGTTGAACCGGACTTTGCCTGTTTTGGAGAAAAAGACTACCAGCAGCTTTTCATCATCAAGAGTATGGTAAGGGACCTGAATATTCCGGTAGAAATCGTGCCGTGTGAAACCATACGGGAAGAGGACGGACTTGCACTTTCCTCCCGCAATGCCCGCCTTTCCGCTTCAGACAGAGATATTGCAGCACAATTAAACGCGGCAATGCACGATGCAAAAAAAGCGATAATTGATGGAAAATTGGCGGAAGCAGCTTGTTCGGCAGCAAAAGCCAATCTCGAAGGCAACGGAGATTTTAGAGTAGAATATCTGGAGTACCGGTCGGAAGAAAATCTTGAACTTGTGGATGCGTATCAATCGAATTGCAGACTTTTTGCTGCTGCATGGTTGGGTGGGGTGAGATTAATCGACAATTTGCCGGTATAATTCAGCCATGCAGAAGTGCGTCTATCCTCGAAACGAGATTCACCTCAAGTTCATGAAATTCCCGGTCAGAAATTGAAATGTCTTTCATGAAGGAAATGATTTCACTTTTCTTGTCTTCGGACAAATCTTTCAGATCATTCACAAACTGGTCAAACACCTCTTGAGACGTCGCAAGCTCCTTGGCTGAGCTCTCAAATCCCGGCAATTCATCTTCTGAAACCTGGAGATATGTCTCCGATATGTTGCGGAACAGTTCGACTTCTTCAGGACGAACCCGCCCATCAACCAGGATTACCCGGTAGAGTAGAATTCCAAGTGCCAACCTTTGGTCATTCTTTTTGTAAGTTATTGCGTTGGAATCCCCAGACTCGAGCTTGTCAAACAAGTCCTTAAACGCTGAGTACACTTTCTCGCCCTTAAAACAGTTGAATTGCATTTCCCTGTAAATGCAACCTCCAATTGCTTTAATGGCACTGACAGCAACAGGTGTCAAAATGAAAATGTTGCGGAGTAAGAATAAAATGATCGCGGCTTTGCCTGACCGATCATTCATTCTCAATACGCTTTTAAACAATGTCCCGGTACGCAATACCTGATCCGGGAAGCATCCGCAAAATATCGCGAACAAATTCAAAATAGGCCACGTTGGTAAACACAGGGTTAGAAATCAGTTACCTGATGATTAACAAGCACATTTTTGTCAGAACCCATGATGGGAAGAAAAAGGACTTCCCAATGTAGAAATAATGATATAAACAAATGTTTATATTAGAATGCAAACCCTGAATGGAGGATGCAATGCAAAATCCCCTGAAAGCGCTGATAGAAGAAAAAGGCGTCCTTTTGGCAGATGGAGCCACAGGAACCAATCTTTTTGAAATGGGTTTGGAAGCAGGCGCAGCACCGGAACTATGGAACGACGAGAAACCGGACAACATAAGAAAGCTCTATCAGGACTTCGTGGACTCAGGCTCTGACATCATCCTGACCAACACGTTTGGTGGCACGCGTCACCGCTTGAAGCTTCACGAAGCCCAAGACCGTGTACACGAACTGAACAAGAAAGCAGCTGAACTTGCCCGTGAGATCGCCGGAAATACTCCCCGGAAAATAATCGTGGCTGGCTCAGTTGGACCAACGGGAGAACTTTTAGCTCCTCTCGGCAGTCTCACATACGAAGACTGTGTAAAAGCGTTCGAAGAACAGATGAATGGCCTGAAAGACGGTGGGGTCGATGTTCTCTGGGTGGAAACCATGTCTTCACCGGAAGAAATCAAGGCTGCTGCGGAGGCTGCTGGAAAAGTCGGGATGGACTATGTTCTTACGGCTTCATTCGATACTGCTGGCCGCACAATGATGGGATTGCTGCCCGAGGACATGCACGGCGTTGTAGATCAGGACCAAAAACCTCTGGCAATCGGGGCAAACTGTGGTGTGGGTGCCTCAGACCTGCTTTCTTCAATCCTCGACATTACACGGGCTGACCCGGACGCGATTGTCATTGCCAAGGCAAATTGCGGAATACCTCAAATCAATGGGGATGTCGTTGAATATACAGGCAACCCGGAATTGATGCATGAGTATACAAAACTGGCAATTGATGCAGGTGCAAAAATCATCGGTGGATGCTGCGGCACGTCATGCAGTCATCTTGCAAGAATGCGTGATGCCATAGACACACATCAACGTTCGGCACGCCCGGAACTCAACGACATTGTTGAAAAAATAGGCCCGCTTGTAAACAAGCCTGCTGCTGCAAATGACGCTAATGCCGGAAGGCAAAGACGTCGCCGCCGTTCCGCCTGAACCACTATCTCCCGACGGGTCCGCGGTACGATTTCATATGAAACCGTACCTGATCAGTGTGATATCTATGATCATTACCAACCGGACAGGCATTTCTGGCCCGGCACCCCAGATCCATGCAATTCGGCAAGGTCCCACTATCAAGATGACCAAAGCATGATTGAACCTTCAGTTCCTCACCGGTAAATGCGCCGACCGGACAAGTTGTAAGACAGGGCTTGTCTTCACATGAATCACAGGGGTGAATCAAATTGTCAGCAGCACTCGCCAAAACACTGATATGACTCGCAAATTCATGAGATTTTTCAAATATCAGCACCCCGCGCATGGCATGCCAAAGGCCAAATTCCGAATGGATCAGAATGCCAAGTGGAGACGGCTTGACGTTCATGGCTGATTGGGCAATTCGTTGAAACGGCCAGTAGGGTTCGTCAAACGGAAAAAATACATCGCAACTGGCATCAACGGCCAACTTGTCCAGTATTCGCTTGGTCCACCGGTTCATGGGATCAGCCAGATTGTCGGCAAATTCCTCTGAAGCAGTCAAAACCTCCCACATCACCGGACCCTGGTTACCAATCAGCAAGGCTGGTTTTCCAGTAAAGTCCTGCCGATCCACGGGGCAATGTAGTGCCTGCAACTCCAGCGCACCAAGCACTGCCAGACCAAATTGATCAAAAGAAGCACAAAACTCAGTGAATTTATCTGGAGACTTCACCACGGGAATTCAGCCTCCAGGTATTTCGGACAATTGTGTTGCCGACAACTTCCCTGGTACGTGATTCCAGGGCTGCTCTCTCACTTCAAGTGAACGCGTCAGGCATGGAGTCCTTCTTGCTTGAAATGAATGCCCGCAGTTCTTCATCCCTGGCGATATCCAGTGCGGGTGCCTCATAGCTATCGAGCCATGAACGGGCAACCTTGTTGGCGCGCTGATCTATGCGAAGCTGGCCCTCAACCTCCCATTGCTCAAAGGAATTGTTGTCAGCCACATTGGAAGCGTAGAAGGCAGTCTCAAAGTTCGACTGAGTGTGCTCACACCCAAGGAAATGACTGCCCGGTCCCACTTCACGGATTGCCGACATGGCCTGCCCGTTTTCAGTCATGTCCACACCACCGGCAAACTTCTGGGCGGCGGCCAATTGGTCACAATCCATGATGAACTTCTCGAAAGACGAAACAAGCCCGCCTTCAAGCCAGCCTGCCGAATGAAGCATGAAGTTGACACCGCCCAGCATTGCAGGCCAAAGCGTATTGGCACTATCATAGGCAGCCTGCCCGTCCGGTGTTTTTGAACCGGTAAGCGAACCACCTGAACGGAACGGGAGATTGTAGCGGCGCGCAAATTGTGCCGCACCCATCAATACCTGCCCAGGCTCTGGCGTTCCAAACGCCGGTGCGCCCGTCTGCATTGAGATGGAAGTTGCAAAAGTGCCGAAGATTACCGGGGAACCGGGACGGCACAGCTGTGAAAAAGCAATACCGGATGTTGCCTCACACAAAACCTGCGCAAGTGTGCCAGCAACCGTAACCGGAGACATTGCTCCACCCACAATGAATGGTGAAACAATCGATGCCTGATTGGCCCGTGCATAGGTTTTCAGCGCACCAAGCATGGTGCCATCCATGGTCAATGGCGAATTACAGTTGACAAGGCTCACCAGCACACAGTTCTGATCAACAAATTCCTCACCGAAGAGAATTTGCGCCATCTTCACGGTATCTTCCGCTCTTTCAGGAGCAGTCACCGAACCCATGAATGGCTTGTCCGAATACTTGATGTGGGAATAGACCATGTCGAGATGGCGTTTGTTCACCGGAATGTCACAAGGTTCACAAACCGTGCCACCTGAGTGGTGCATGGCTGGCGCCATATAGGCGAGCTTCACAAAATTCTGGAAGTCCTCAATGGTTGCGTAACGACGCTCCCCTTCAAGATCACGCACGAATGGCGGTCCGTAAACAGGCGCAAACACGGTATGCTTGCCGCCGATCTCAACACTTCTTGCGGGATTGCGGGCATGTTGCGTGAATGAAGACGGTGCGGTTTTCATCAATTCGCGGCACAAGCCCTTGGGCAAATGAACGCGGTCGCCTTTGACGTCAGCACCGGCATCTTTCCACATTGCAAGCGCTTCATCATCGTCAGAATAGACAACGCCAACTTCTTCCATCAGAATGTCAGCATTATTTTCAATGATTTCAACCGCTTCCAAGCTTAGAACATCCGTAGGTTCAAGGCTGCGATGAATATATGGCAATGAGTTCAGTTGCGGGCCCGATCGCGCCTGCCTGCGGGCAGCAGCACCGCCGCCACCGCCACGTCCACGTCTTGCGCCACCTCTGCGACCGCCTGCTTCCTCAGACATATCTTCAACGCTCATAGCCAAATCCTCAATACCGGTTCTAAAACTATATCTTGTTAAGTGGTTTTAAGCGAGAACCGCGTACCTACCTGCCTCATTGCGCCAAGTGCTGGCGTTTTTTTAATACTGAATTAGTGTATTTGGTGAGACTATAATCACAGCCAGCAAGGGAAATCATGATGAGCGACAAGGAAACAATCGCAGTATACGACAAACAGGTTGAAGCATATGCCGATATGGTCGTGGGTCAAAAAGCGGATGGTGCACTCAAGAAGTTTACAGCAAGCATCCCGGCTGGCGGGCGTGTGCTGGACCTCGGATGCGGTCCGGGCAACTCTTCCGGATACATGCAGGAGAGCGGGCTGAAGGTCGATGCGGTAGATGCATCATCGGAAATGGTGAAAATGGCCAAAGAAACCTTTGGTGTCGAAGCAAGGGTAGCCGTTTTTGACGACCTGGATGCAGAAGCCCTATATGATGGCGTATGGGCAAATTTTAGCCTGCTTCATGCAGCAAAACAGGATTTCACCCGGCACCTTCAGCAAATTCACACAGCACTTAAACCTGACGGACATTTTCACATCGGCATGAAGCTTGGAGACGGTGAACAGCGTGATAGCATCGGCAGGCTTTACAGCTATTACACAGAGGATGAACTGAAGAACCATCTTGAGGAAGCAGGCTTTGAAATCCTCTGGCTTAGAAAAGGCGAAGAGGCTGGCCTTTCAGGAGAAGTGTCACCGTTTGCCGTGATATTGACCAGGAAGATTTAGCGATCCTCAAGCAACAGTTCTGCATTGTTCAAATCTGACAAGAACTGGTCACTCAGCAAATACGACAGTTCATGCGGACGGTGCGCAGCTATTGGGTCATGGATAGATGATGCATGTTCTGGCTCCGTAGCAGGGTGACACATAATCACTGTTTTTCCATCAAAATCAGCGGTCCTGTTCAGCCATTTTCGCATCTGATCACCAAACCCCTGCCCTGCAGTGAAATCGTTTACCCCCAGAAACAGGTCATTTGTCCGGATATCGTTGCTGACCAGTGACTTTCTCAATCCGGTCGACAGGCGGGAAATGAGCGCCGTTCGCATAATCGATATGCGGTTACCGAGTATGCTTGCTAAAGGTTGCCGACATGAACGAACCCAGCCTCTTTCTGCAAGCCGTGATTTCGACAGTTCAACAACAATCTCCCTAAAAATGGGCAGAACATGAACATGTTGGTGGCCGTCCAGAAAGTCTGGCTTGTGGCCGAAAACCTCTTGAAAGCGGTCTAACTGACGCATGACTTCCTGTTTGACTTCTTCTCTGTCAATGCGCGCAAGGTGCGACTTCAGCAGCAAGGAGCCAACAGAAGGGAATTGTCCATCGGGCGCAACGGTTGATATGGGCTCGAGCGGCGCATACTCTGTGAACGTAAGGTGCAAACCGGTTTGAAACGGCATTGACACCTCCTCCCGCATCTTGAGCAACTCGACTGCGCCGTGTTCGATTGCGTCCCCTACCATCATGCAGCTGACTGCATTCAACCGCTTCTTCTGCAGCAGGGCCAGTACTCCTTCGTTAACGGGTCCGTTAAGTCCAAAATCATCAGCACAAACAATGAGGTGTTTCAAAACTGCTCCTGCATTTCACACGCAAACAGTTGAACACACGTGTTTATCCGATTGCTTGCTATTCTTTTCATCAGCCGTAATAAAAGCTCTGCGGCAAACGACTATTAGGGAATAACCGGGTGGCGGGCAACAAACGATGAAGCAGCACACAAATTTCGGTGAAAACCAGAACCTGTCCGCAATACGGCCTGCACTTTCGGTTGTTGTACCTGCCTATAATGAAGAAGCAAATCTGGCTCCATTTCTCAAGCGCCTCACAAAAACACTGACATCAATCGGCCTGCAGTACGAGATCATCTTTGTCGATGATGGCAGCAGTGACAAAACAGCTGAACGGGTTATGACTGCCCATTCAGCCATCCCCCAAGTCAAGCTCGTAAGGCTGAGCCGGAATTTTGGCAAGGAAGCTGCACTGAATGCCGGTATTTCACATGCACGAGGCGATGCAGTGGTTCAAATCGATGCTGATTTGCAGCACCCACCGGAGTTGATCAGTGATTTTGTCAGACATTGGCAAAACGGAACCGAAATCGTTTATGGCGCAAGACAGTCTCGAGATGGCGAACCTGTTGTACGTAAACTTCTTGCAACCTGCTTTTACAAGGTTTTCGCATCCCTGTCTGACGTGAAGCTCATGGAAGGACTGGGCGACTTTCTGTTGATGGACAGGAAGGTCGTGAACGCGCTTCTTGCCTTGCCTGAACGGGAGCGCTTCACAAAAGGGCTTTATGCTTGGGTTGGGTTTTCCCGGATGGCCCTGCCGTTTGAAGTTGAAAAACGGCAGGAAGGCAATTCCGGCTGGAGTATGTTGAAGCTTTTCAGTTTTGGCGTGAACGCCATTGTGTCTTTCGGCACCATTCCGTTGAAAGTCTGGACTTATCTCGGACTGACGCTTGCAATTCCCTCTCTGGCCTATGGGATTTACACCATTATCAAAACGCTCGTGTTTGGGATCGATGTGCCGGGCTACGCTTCCCTGATGGTCGCCCTTTGCTTCTTTTCCGGCGTACAATTATGTGGCCTCGGTATAATCGGTGAGTATCTTGGCCGCGTACTCGCAGAAGTAAAACAACGGCCGATCTATCTGGTGAAGGAAACCGAAGGCTTTGACCTGGATGTTCCAAAAACCGCAAATACTGCAAGCCAGAACCTCCAGCAGGCGGCAGAATAAGCGAGGCCGGTTTGAGACAATTCATCAACTTCCTGGGCGCAGGCGCCATCGCAACCGCAGTCCATTACATTATACTGCTTGGCCTCGTTGAGTTTTTCATGGTAGCGGCAGTTCCGGCATCAGGCGCAGGTGCACTTGCAGGTGCCTTTGTAAGTTACGCACTGAACCGCAAATACACATTCAGCACCGCCCTGCCCCATTCAAAATCCATGCCGCGTTTCTTCGCTGTTGCTGCCTTGGCAGTTATTTCCAACGTGTTGCTGATGAAACTGTATGTGGACGTTTTGGGCATCCCGTATTTGCTGGCACAGATCATTACGACCATCATGCTCATTGCGATCACTTTCGGGCTGAACAAGGTTTGGTCTTTCCGTGATACACCCCATGCGGAAGAGCATTAAGCCAAATGCAATATTCGGCACTGCTTAACCGCGAATTTTCTGCCTCAGCAGCCTTGCTTGCAGTTTCGGCAATTGCGTGTTTTGCATTGGCAATTTTTGATTATTCGCATGACTTTACACGCTTCTGGGATTTCCAGGTGTATCTCAAGGCAAAGGAACATCTGGCCGTAACCGGTAGCCCTTATTATGAAGCAGACTCCCTGCGGTTCATTTATCCACCATCCTCACTGTTCATGTTAAATCTGATTACGGAAAGCGAGTGGTTCAAATCTGTCTATTTCATTCTCGGTGGAACACTTTGGCTTGCGACTGCAGCAATTTTCTGCCGCCGGCCGTTACATTTGTTGATCGTATTTCCGGTATTGCTCATGGCTTTCGGCAAGCACGGATACATCACCATGCTGACAGGAAACATCGCCTGCATTCTGTATTTTGTGGCAGCCATATCCGCATGGCTTTATTTTACAGGACGCATTTCCATTCTGGTCTTTTCTGTCCTGATATTGGCACTGACCCTGATCAAACCATTTTATGCAGAGTTCATGATTTTTATCTGGTTTGTGCGCGGCCTGCGAATATTCATCGCTGCAAGCATTGCAGTAATCGCATTGTTCTTTGCCATAAACCTGCTTTTATACCCACAGCTGTTTGCTGAATTTCTGGATGCGTTGAAGTTTCAAACGCATGACACCGAGATTTTCGGCGTTACACTGATGAGTCATTTAAATGCGCTTGGCTTGGCAACGCCGGCAGCAGCGTTCTTTCACTTCACACTGATTGGCTTGTTCTTTCTCGCATTTCTTGGAAGTTTGCAGACCATGTCCAGACTACAGATTTTCTGTTGTTTGTTCACACTTGCGGTGTTTATCAACCCCAAACATATAAGCTATGACCTTATGGTAGCTCTCCCTGCTCTCTCAGTCGTGTTGCTGGAGAGCAGGATTTGGAATTATCCTTGTAGCTTCATTGTTTGACCTTGGATTTGCCACAGAGCCTTACTTTCAATGGTGGTACGCCTTTGTGTTGGCTTTTGCAGTTGTTTTGATTGCACAAAAACCAGCATTTAAGTTTCAGGAAATTTTCAGCTTGGTCCTCCATCCCTCATCCGGCAATCACAGGGCTTTCACCGTATCTTGAATATCCGGCACAAGCTTTGCTTGATCCACTTCCTGCCAGCCCTATACATTAATGGTGGGGGTAAACGTGGAGGAAACAGCCGTGACTGATGTAAGCCAGCAACGGGGATATTCGCTGCCGATGAGAACAATTCATTGGTTGATGGCTGCGATGATGCTTTACGTGATTGTAGTAGGCATACTTATGGGGAACGGTTTCAAAGTCGGCAAGCACTATGATTACCATCGTGCAACAGGCTTTCTTCTCATGATGCTTGTTGTTGTACGCCTGGTCATTTACCGCTTTACGACACCACCTTCACAGCTTCCGGCAAGTGTCTCACCCTTCCAGCAGAAAGCCGCAGGCGCCGTACATTTTCTGCTCTATATGTCCCTTATCGTTCAGCCATTTCTGGGCTGGTACGCGACAAATGCCTGGGGTGTGAAGAAGATCCCGTTCTTTTTCAAGGGGTGGCATTTGCCGCAGATCGTTGAGAAGAACCGGGAACTCGGCAACTTCCTTCTGGAAGTGCATTACTATCTTGGCATATTTGTAGCGCTACTGGTTTTCGTACACATTGCAGCAGCAATGAAACACCAGTTCGTTGACCGGGATGACATTATGTTGCGCATGTTACGAACCTGACAGCTCCCGTATCGTCGCATCCGTTCACCATTCAGTCGTAAAATTGAGATTGACCTACACAATTTGCTTGCTAAATGAGCAAATTAACGCATTCTGCGCATTTATGGTGTTTCTTCTGAAACCAGAATATTAGAATCGGCGTCCGGTCAAACCGGCAACACTTTTGGAGATAGCCCATGTCCGATGAAGACGAAATCATCCTGTCGGAGCTTGATGACGACGAACTGGTCGCCCAAATGCATGATGACCTTTATGATGGCCTCAAGGAGGAAATCGAAGAAGGTACAAATATTCTTCTCGGGCGTGGCTGGACACCATACGATGTTCTGACAAAGGCTCTGGTTGAGGGCATGCGCATCGTCGGCATTGACTTCCGCGATGGCATTCTCTTCGTTCCTGAGGTTCTTCTCGCCGCAAATGCCATGAAGTCCGGCATGTTTATTCTTCGTCCTCTCCTTGCAGAAACCGGAGCACCCAAACTCGGTTCAATGGTGATTGGTACGGTCAAAGGTGACATTCACGACATCGGCAAAAATCTTGTCGGGATGATGATGGAAGGCGCAGGCTTCGATGTTCATGACATTGGCATCAACACGGACGTTGACGGCTACCTAGCAGCCATTGATGAGCACCAACCGGATATTCTCGGCATGTCTGCCCTGCTGACAACCACCATGCCTTACATGAAAGTGGTTATCGACACGATGGTCGAAAAAGGCATGCGTGATGACTATACAATTCTGGTTGGCGGTGCACCGCTCAACGAGGATTTCGGCAAGGCTATCGGTGCAGACGCTTACTGCCGTGATGCGGCGGTTGCGGTTGAAACCGCGAAAGAGTTCATGACACGCAAGCATAACCAAATGGCTGCCGGCTAAAAGCCCTCTTTTGCGAGTTGATTGAGGGCGCTGATCAAGCGCCCTTTTTTGTGTTACAATTCAGGCATCTGAAGCAATTACCGGAATCAGGACTTCAGGAACATGGACCACAAAACAGACAAGCCCAAACTGCGTATCATAGCTTGCGGCATGATCGCCCGTGAGGTTCTTGCCGTAAATGAGCAACTCGGCTTTGACCACATAGACCTGAAGTGCCTGCCCGCGTCCTACCATCATCATCCCGAAAAGATTGCGCCGCACATGGACAAGGCAATAAAAGATGCACGCGACGAGGGATTCGATCATGTTTTCGTCGGCTATGCGGATTGCGGAACGGGTGGCGAACTGGACAAGGTATGCGAAAAGCACGGTGTTGAACGCATTGCGGGCCCGCATTGCTTTTCATTTTACATGGGAAACGAATTATTCCTGAAAGCCGAAGATGACTATCTGACTACGTTCTTTTTGACCGATTTCATTGTTCGCCACTTTGAAACCTTCATGAAAAAACCATTGGGTCTCGATAGGCATCCGGAACTTCTGGAGATGTATTTCGCCAATTATACCCGCGCACTCTATCTCGCCCAGACAGACGATCCGGAGCTCGACGAAAAAGCGGAAGAGGCTGCACGTTTTCTGGGGCTTGCATACGAAAAGCGCTTTACCGGTTACGGAGATCTTTCAACGGAAATTCGGAAATCCGCGTAATCCGGTTGTTGTTATTGCGACAATTCCAGAGCGGCATTCATCTGCTGGTCGCTTAACCTTGGTGGCCTTCGTGCCCACGTTTCCGGGCCCTGCAAACCCAGTTCATATCCTGCCTTGTAAAGCTTATTCATGCGAACAGGGTTAAAGTCCAGCACATCCTCCGCAATCTCAATTGAATCCGGAATGGAGGTAAGATGAAAATCCACATCCCCGTTTGTCGCACTGACAAAATGATGGAAGATCGTATCGTGCTGCAACTCGCGTATCAACTCCGAGATCGTCTTCTGGGCAATGCTGGCAAGCTTGGGCTCAACCGGCCTTGAGGCATTGAACCGCCGTGTTGTTCCGTTGATGACCATATAAAGGTGTTTTTCCCTAGCACTCGACCGCCCCATGAATGGTGCATAGAGAACCGGTTCTTTTACACCACCATCAACATGAGCCTGTCTTAGCTGAACACCGCGCGTAGGCTTGATGTAAACCGGTTGAAAATAGCCGGGAACAGCAGCAGAAGCCCTCAATATCTTCTGGAAATGCTGGGCAGGATTGGTCCGCCCACCCTGAGCTATTTTCCCCATGTCCCAGACAACGAGTTCACCAGCATCAAGGTTTGTAGTAGCAATATACAGCCTTCTGCCCTTGTTGTGCTCTGCTGCTATATCCCGGAGCAGCGCATCGGTTATATGGGTTT